>JACPUR010000024.1 GCA_016192135.1 Candidatus Tectomicrobia bacterium
AATCCCTGGAGCGCGCGGTGCCGCCCCTCGCGCAGGCGGTACGCACCTTCCGGGAGCTCGCGGGGCGCGCCGGGCCTGGGCGGGTGCGCTGGCGCTACGACCCCATCTACCTCTCGCGGGAGACGGACGCGGCCTTCCACCGGCGGAACTTCGCCCGGATCGCCGATGCGCTCGCGGGCGCGACCGGGGAGTGCATCGCCAGCTTCGCCGACATGTATGGGAAGGTGAGGCGCAACGCGGCGAGGCTCCCGGAGGGCCTCCGGCCGGAGGAGGGGACGCTCGAGGAGCGCAAGGCCCTCCTGGACGAGCTGGCGGAAATGGCCGGGGAGCGTGGCATGAGGCTCCTCGCCTGCTGCGAGGACGCCCTGGTGGGAGGCCCCGCCGGCAAGGCGCGCTGCGTGGACCCCGATCTTCTGGACCGCCTCGCGCCCCTGGGCGGGGGCCGGCTGCCGCTCCGCCCCACCCGGGAGGAGTGCGGCTGCGCCGCCTCGCGCGACATCGGGGCCTACGACACCTGCCCGCACGGCTGCGTCTACTGCTACGCCAACGCCAGCCCCGAGGCGGCGCTGGCGCGCTACCGGGCCCGGGACGCCGCGCTGGCCTGGCTGGGATAGGGGAGGCGGTCTCCCGCGTCTGTAGGGGCGGTCCCCCTGTGGCCGCCCCGGGGGCAGGCACGGGGGCCTGCCCCTACAGACGTTTCGTGGCCCCATCCGGCTGACAACCCCCGGCGAATCCGCTAGAGTTCGCACCACCGGATGATGTGAATCCCGTCATGAACAGGAGAGCGCGCATGGCCCAGGAGATCCAGACGAAGGGCGTCGAGTACCTCCACGCGAAGGACGGCCGCACCCTCGCGCTGGTCATCCGCGGCGACTTCGACGACTACGCGGCCTTCCCGCCCTACCTCGACACCCCCGAGGAGCGGGCCCACCTGGCGGCGGCCTACCAGGGCGCCGACCCCGAGACCGAGCGGCGCACCAAGGCCCACATGACGGCGGACGAGCTCCCGCTCCAGATCGTGCTCTTGAACCGCAACCCGGGCGCGGTGGTGAAGCCGCACTACCACCTCGTCACCGAGCGGCCCTCGAACACCACCCGGCACCAGATCATGATCTGCCGCTCGGGCCGGATGCGGATCAACATCTTCTCGAAGGAGGGGGACAAGGCGGGCAGCGTGGTCCTCGAGCCAGGCGACCTCGTGCTCATGTACGAGGGCCACTCCATCGAGTTCCTCCTGCCGAACACGAAGGCCATCGAGATCAAGGAAGGGCCCTTCCCGATCACGGACGAGGCGGACAAGGTGGAGTACAAGTAGGGGGGGGCGAAGACCGATTCGGTACGTAGGGGCTCAGGGCGGGTTCCGCGAAGATGTCATCCTGAGCGCAGCGAAGGATATCGGTTTGGTTTTTGAACAAAGGCAAAGCCACACCGATATCCTTCGGTCGCCCTCTTTTCCGGGTGGCGGTGCCCGCCACCGCCAGGCGGCGAGCCGCCTGGGCGGGCTCCCTCAGGATGACAGGGGCGCGCCGGTTGGGACGACAAAAAGGGCCGGGCCCGATGGGGCCCGGCCTTGGTATTTGCGAGACGGGAAGGCGCCGGCGGCGTGCAGGGGCGGTTCGCGAACCGCCCCTACGGACAAATTGGCCGCTATCGGTTTTCCCCTTCCAATTTCGGAATGGACGGCGCGGTACGGCCGCCGTTCCCCCTATTTCTTCGCCCCCAGCTTCTGGGCCGCCTCCTCGGCGCTCTTGAGGTAGAGGGCCTGGAGCTCGGGCGTGGGGGCGGTGGGGCTCTGGTAGCGGCCGAGATAGCGCTGGCCGTCGGACCAGATCTCGCGCACGGCGAGGACGGAGTCGAGGGTGCCGTCGCTGCCCCGGTCGATGAACTCGTAGTAGAAGCGGCTCGACTGGTTGGTGGCCGAGGCGAAGTGGACCTCGTCCTTGTGGTAGAGGGACTCGAAGGGTTTGGGCGCCGGCACCTGCAGGCGGAGGTCGCGCGAGCCCAGGATGGAGTCGTGCGCCCGGATCACGTACCGGCTGCTGTTCGCCTGCCGCTCGAAGGTGTAGACGCTCCCGGCCAGGGTGGGCTTCTGGCCCCCCATGGCCAGCGCGGCGAGCCGCCCCGGGACGCCGGTGTTCATCTCCTTGGCGAAGTTGTTGGAGACGGCGTAGACGAACAGCAGCACCACCGCCGCGGCGAGCCCGACCAGCGCGGGCGAGCGGCGGGCCTTGGCCTCTCCGGCGCCGCGGGCGGCCGCCACGTCCTCCCGGAGCACGGCGAGGGGCTTATACATCTCCTCGGGGGAGAGGACGAGGGGCTCGGGCTTGGGCTCGGGCTTCGGCTCGGCCTTCTTGGCGGGGGTCTTCGCGGGAGCCCCCGCGGCGGAGGCCCCTGCGGCCGCGGCCGGGGCGGCGGCGGGGGCCGCGCCCAGGTTGGCGAACCAGTCGCGGTTGATGGCCGCGTACTTCTGCCACTGGCCCGGCAGATCGCCCTCGGCGAAGATGGCCTCGACCGGGCAAGCCGGGACGCAGGCCGCGCAGTCGATGCACTCGGCGGGGTCGATGTAGAGCTGCTTTTCGGCGCTGAAGCTGCCCTTGGAGCCGCCCTCGTAGGGGTGGATGCAGTCCACCGGGCAGGCCTTCACGCAGGCCGTGTCCTTGGTGCCGATGCAGGGCTCGGCGATGACGTGTGACATCTGGAGCGGTTCCTCCAATCGCGGTGTTCTGGCCGATGGCGGGGGCGGGACGCGGCGAACGCTGCCGGACCACTCTTTTTCCTTCGCCCCATGCTAGCACAAGGAGGCCCCGCAGGCGCAAGCGGGGGAGGATGCCGCAGAGATGGGACGGATTTGAAACGACAAAAGCCCGCTGACCAACCGAAATCCGTAGGGGCGAACCTCGTGTTCGCCCCCTTCGCCCGAAACGGCGGGCGATGACAAGCATCGCCCCTACAGAATCATTCAGCCACCCACATCCCCAGGGCCGGCCCTGCAAGAAACCCAGGCGCCCCCTACATCTACCCGCCCGTCAGCTTCTTGAGCAGGTTCTCGGCCTCCTTGAAGTGGGGGTCGAGGACCATCGCCCGGCGCAGGGAGCCCACGGACTGCTGGATCTCGCCGTTCTCGGCCAGGGCCAGGGCCAGGTTGTAGAAGATGACGGGGTCGTTCTTGGCGACGACGAGGGCCTTGCGGTAGTTCTCGATCGCCTCCTTGAACTTCTTCTGGCGGCGGAAGGCGATGCCGAGGCGGTTGAAGTAGTGGACGTTCTCGGGGTCGGCCTCGAGGGCGAAGGCGTATTCCGCCTCGGCCATGTCGGCCCGCCCGATGGAGAGGAAGAACTCGGCCGCGGCGGCGCTGCGGGCGGCGTCGCTCGCCTCGTTGGAGAGGGCCTTGTGGAGGGCGATGCGGGCCTCGTCCTCGTTGCCCTTCTCGAGGAGCGCCTTGCTGATGCGGAACTGCCGGTCCCGGTTGCGGGGGCTGATCTGGGAGGCCTTCCGGAGGAGCTCGAAGGCCTCGTCTTTCTTGCCTTCCTTCTCGAGCATGGTGGAGAGGTTGTCGTAGGCCTTGGCGCAGTCGTCGTCCACCTTGGTGGCCTCCTTGTAGGCCGTCTTCGCCTTCTCCTCCTTGCCCATCTCCTCGTAGAGCTCGCCCGATTTGACCCACACGCGCGAGGCGTCGGGCTTCTTCTGCTGGGCGGTCTGGAGCTCCGCCTCGGCCTCGTCGAAGGCGCCGATGTCGGTGAAGGCCGCCGCCCGGGCGAGGGCGATGTTGGGCTCCATCATGTCGGCGCGGCTCTTGCCGATCTCCTTGATTTTGGTCTCGATCTCCTGCTGGTTGACCGGCTTGACGAGGAGGCCGTCCACGTCGTTCTCGCTGGCCTCGGCGATGTCTTCGGGCTCCATCTGGCCCTTACGGCTCATCAGGAGGAAAGCGATGGGATGGAGGATGGGGCTCTGGCGGACGAAGTAGAGGAGCTGGACCCCGTTGATCTCGGGCGCCTTCCAGTCGCAGAGGACGAAGTCCACCGGCTGGCGGATGAGGATCTCCTTCGCCTCCTCGTCCGTCGTGGCGTTCAGGACGGCGCCGGCGCCGAGGCCCTTGAGCATCCCCACGATGGCCCGGCGGAGGTCGTTTTGGCCCTCGACCACCAGGAACCGCAGGTTCTGGGACGCCGAATCAGCATTCATGCCCGGCCTCCCGCCCATCGCAATGTGAGCCAAATCACAATTTTCATGGGGAGCATGAATCAGACCAGCCTCTGACTGACCTCGCGCGGGCGTTCCAGCCTAACCCTTGCCTCTGACGCAATTCTGGTGCCCATTAAACGGGGATTTTACCGATATTTATCTCTATTTTCCATTATTTTTTGTGAGGTATGGCGTCCGGGGCGGTGTCCCGGGGGTTTCGGGGGCCGGGGGCTTGCCGGGACCTCTGGGCCATGCTAGCGTGCGCCCCGCTCCCGGCCCGGAAAAATCGGCCCAAAACCCGGGTTTTCCTTGAATTTGCTGCCCTTTGCCCCTTTTGAGGAGCCACATGTCCGTCATCACCGTCGAGCGCGCCGAGCGGCTGAAGCGCCTGCCCCCCTATCTTTTCGCCATGATCGACAAAATGAAGCGCAAGGCCATTGAGGCGGGGATGGACATCATCAGCCTAGGCGTGGGGGACCCCGACCTCCCCACCCCCGGCCACATCATCTCGGAGCTCGACCAGGCCGCCCGGCGCCCCGCGAACCACCAGTACCCCTCCTACGAGGGGATGCTCAGCTTCCGCAAGGGCTGCGCCGACTGGTACGGCAAGCGCTTCGGGGTCCAGCTCGACCCCAGGACGGAGGTGCTCTCCCTCATCGGCTCCAAGGAGGGCATCGCCCACATCTCGCTCGCCTTCACCAACCCCGGCGACTACGCCCTGGTGCCCGACCCGGCCTACCCGGTGTACGAGATCGGCACCTACTTCGCCGACGGCAGGCCCCACTTCATGCCGCTCAGGGAGGAGCGAGGCTTCCTCCCCGACCTCGGCGCCGTGCCCACGGATGTCGCGAAGAAGGCCAAGCTCATCTTCATCAACTACCCGAACAACCCCACCGCCGCCTGCGCCGAGGTCGGCTTCTACCGCGAGGTGGTCGAGTTCGCGAAGAGCCACGACCTCATCGTGTGCAGCGACAACGCCTACTCCGAGATGTCCTTCGACGGCTACGAGCCCATGAGCTTCCTGAACGCCGAGGGCGCGAAGGACGTGGGCGTCGAGTTCCACTCTTGCTCCAAGACCTACAACATGACGGGCTGGCGCATCGGCTTCGCCGTCGGCAACGCCGACGTCCTCGCCGGGCTGGGCGCCATCAAGACCAACGTGGACTCGGGCGTCTTCCAGGCCGTCCAGGAGGCGGGCCTGAAGGCCCTGACCGCCGACCAGTCCTGCGTCGCCGCGATGCGCAAGACCTACCAGCGCCGCCGCGACGTGATGCTGGAGGGCCTCGCGGAGCTCGGCCTCCGGGCGAACAGGCCCAAGGCCACCTTCTACGTGTGGGTGAAGTGCCCCGAGGGCTACACCTCCATGGAGTTCACGGCTCACCTCCTCAAGACCTGCGGCGTGGTCACCACCCCGGGCGTGGGCTTCGGGAAGTCCGGCGAGGGCTTCGTCCGCATGGCCCTGACCGTGGAGGAGCCGCGCCTGCGCGAGGCCATCTCCCGCATCAAGAAGGCCGGTTTCCGGCGGTGACGGCCTATGTCTCCCTGGGGGCGAACCTCGGGGAGCCCGGGCGCCAGCTTCGGGAGGCGGTGGATCGGCTCGCGCGGGAGCCGGGCGTGCGCCTCGCCGCCCTCTCCTCCCTCTACCGCACCGATCCGGTGGGGCCGGTCCCCCAGCCCGCGTACCTCAACGCCGCGGCCGCGGTGGAGACCTCCCTCCCGCCCCGCGAGACGCTGGAGGCGCTCCTCCGGGTCGAGCGCGCGATGGGCCGGGAGCGCCGCCTGCGCTGGGGCCCCCGCACCATCGACCTCGACCTCCTGCTTCACGGGGGCGCGGTGGTGGAGGAGCCCGGGCTGAGCCTCCCCCATCCCCGCATGCACGAGCGCCGCTTCGTCCTCGCCCCCCTGGCCGAGATCGCGCCGGGTGCGGTGCACCCCGTCCTCGGCAAGACCATCGCCGGACTCCTCGCGGCGCTGGGGGAGGGCCCGGGCGTCGAGCGGATGGAGGAAAGGGGGTGGGCGGGGATTCGATTGGATACGTAGGGGCGGCCCCCTGTGGCCGCCCTCTGAGGGGGAGGCGCAAGGGCCTGCCCCTGCGGATGAATCTGTCTGGGTTGCTTTTGAGTGCGTTCAATTGAACGCCTCTACGGGCAACAATGGCGGGTGATATTGTAGGGGCGTATTGCAATACGCCCCTACTCTCGCTGCGAAGGATGCGCCGCCCATGCCCATGGATGATCGGGCTACCCCTCAAAAAGTCCTGCTGGCGTGGTCCAGCGGCAAGGACAGCGCCTGGGCCCTTCACTGCCTGAGGCGGGAGCCGGGCGTCGAGGTGGCCGGGCTCCTTACCACGCTCAACGCCGCCTTCGGCCGGGTCGCCATGCACGCCGTGCGGCGGGAGGTGCTGGAGCGGCAGATGGAAGCCGCCGGCGTTCCGCCCTGGCTCGTGGAGATTCCCTACCCGTGCAGCAACGCCCAGTACGAAGAGGCCATGGGCGGGGCGGTGCGCCGCGCCCGCGAGATGGGCATCTCGGCCGTGGCCTTCGGCGACCTGTTCTTGCGCGACATCCGGGACTACCGCGAAAGGCAGCTGGCCGGCTCGGGCGTCGAGGCGCTCTTCCCCCTCTGGCTGAAGGACACGGCCGCGCTCGCGCGGGCCATGCTGGCCGCCGGGCTGAAGGCCCGGGTGGTCTGCGTGGACCCGAAGGCGCTCGACCCCTCCTTCGCGGGCCGGGAATGGGACGAGGCCTTCCTCCGGGAGCTTCCGGCGGGCGCCGATCCCTGCGGCGAGAACGGGGAGTTCCACACCTTCGTCTATGACGGCCCCATGTTCTCGCGCCCCGTGGCCGTGAGGACGGGCGAAGTCGTGGAACGGGACGGATTCGTGTTCGCCGACCTCCTGCCGGGCTAGGCCCTTTTGGACCTTGGGGCCGTCCCGCCTGAGGCCTTCCCTTGTTTTCGCCCCGGAAACCCTGCAAAATAAGGGGGATAGACGTTCTCCCCCGCCCAGGCTCCTCGGGCGGGGATTCCGCCGCCTGCGGTCCGGAATCTCGCCCATGCGCCTCATCGAGTCCCCCAGCGAAATGCGGGAGGCGGCCGAAGCCCTCCGCCTCTCCCGCGCGCCCGTGGGCCTTGTGCCCACCATGGGGGCGCTGCACGAGGGCCACCGGAGCCTCATCCGCCGGGCGGCGGGAGAATGCGGGGCGGCCGTGGTGAGCCTCTTCGTGAACCCCGCCCAGTTCGGCCCGGGCGAGGACTTCGCCCGCTACCCGCGCTCGCTCGAGGCCGATCTCCGGATGTGCCGGGAGGAGGGCGCCGTAGCCGTCTACCGTCCCTCCGCCGAGGCCGTGTACCCCGGATGCTTCTCTACCTGGGTGGAGGTCCCCGCCCTGGCGGAGGGCCTCTGCGGCCCGCACCGCCCGGGCCACTTCCGGGGCGTGGCCACCGTCGTCCTCAAGCTCTTCGCGGCCTGCCGGCCCCACCGCGCCTACTTCGGCGAGAAGGACTACCAGCAGCTCGTCCTCATCCGGCGCATGGAGCGCGACCTCGACCTGGGGGTCGAGGTCGTGGGCTGCCCCACCGTGCGCGAGGCGGACGGGCTGGCCCTGAGCAGCCGCAACGCCTACCTGAGCGCGGAAGAGCGCCTCCGCGCCCTCTCCCTCATCCGGGGGCTGCGCAAGGCGGAGGCCCTGCTCGCGGAAGGCGAGCGCGCGAGCGCCCGGCTCGCCCAGGCGGCCTGCGGGGAGCTGGACCGGGCCGGGGCGCGGGTGGACTACGTGGAGGTGGTCCACCCGGCTACCCTCAAGCCCGTCGAGCGGGTGGAGGGCGAGGCCCGCATCGCCGTGGCCGCCTGGATCGGCGGGACGCGCCTCATCGACAACATCCCGCTGAGGGCCGCGCCGTGAGGCTCTCCGCGGGCCTCGGCCTCGCCGCAGGGGTGCTCTGGCTCGCCCTCGCCTCCGGCTCGTCCTCCGCCGCGCCGGGCAAGGAGACGCCCCCCGAGGTGCTCCACTTCGGCCTGAGCGCCTTCCGCGACGGGCTCTACGATCCCGCCATCGAGGCCTTCCGCGGCTACATCGCCCGCTGGCCCGCCGGCCAGGGCGCCGCCTCGGCGCGCTACTACCTCGCGGAGGCCTACCGCCGGCGCGGGAAGCCCGCCGAGGCCCTCGCGGCCTACCAGGAGTTCGCCGCGCGGCACCCGCGGGACGCGCGGGTTCCCGAGGCCCGGCTCATGATGGGCGAGCTCCTGGAGAAGAAGGGGGACCGCGCCGGGGCCCTCCAGGCCTACGCCTCGATCAAGGAGGGCCCGCTGCGCCCGGAGGCCCTCCATCGCACGGCCGCGCTCCACGTCGCGGCGGGGGAATGGATGGGGGCGGCCCGGGCCCTGGGCGAGTTCCGGCGGCTCGCGCCCCGGGACCCGCGCCAGGAGGCCGCCGCCTACGACCACGCCCTGGCCCTGGACCGCGCCGGGCGGCCCGAGGAGGCCGAGGCGGCCATCCGCGAGGTCCTCGAGAAACATCCGCACAACCCGCGCGCCACGGAGTTCCGCCGCCGGCACGGCTTCATCCTCCTGGGGCTCGGGCGACCCGAGGCGGCGGAGCGGGCCTTCGAGGCGCTCTTCCGGGCCGCGCCCAGCGAGCGCCACCGCGCCGACGTGCGCCTCGGGCACGCGGCGAGCCTCATGGGGCAGAAGAAGCACCGCCAGGCGGCGGGCGTCTTCGAGGGCGTGCTGGCCTTCTCGCCCTCGGCCGGGGAGCGCCGCACCGCCGAGCGGGGGGCGGCCGCCGCGTGGTGGGAGGCGGGGGAGTTCGCCCGCGCCGCCTCGGCCTACCGCCGCATGGCCGCCTCCTCGGGCAAGGAGGCGCTGCCCCGCTACATCGCCAGCCTGGACCGCGCCGGGCAGTGCGGGGGCGAGAAGGGCCGCGAGTCGCTGCGCTACGTCCTGGGCGCGCTGGAGCGGGGGGCCGATCTCGCGCCCCCCGACCGGCTGCGGCTCGGGGACTGCCTGGCGAAGGCCGGGATGGACGGCGAGGCCGCCGCCCAGTGGGAAGCGCTCGTGAAGGCCGCCCCCGCCTCGGAGGAGGGCCTGTGGGCCGCCCTGCGGCGGGCGGGGCTGCTCGAGCGCGGGGGGAAGCCGAAGGAGGCGATGGCCGCCTACGCCGCCCTCGCCGAGGCCGCGCAGGGCTTCAAGGGAGAGAAGGAGAAGGCGGCCGAGCCGCTGCGCCAGGCCGCCCTCCGGGGGGCCTTCCTCCACTACGGGGCGGACGACTGCGCGGGCGCCCTCGGGCTCCTCAAGTCCCTCCCGCGCGACGCGGTGCCGGAGGAGTCCCGGGCCGAGCTGGCATCGCTCCGGGCCGAGTGCGCCTTCCGGGCGAAGCGCTGGGAGGAGGCCGAGGTGTACTACGAGCAGGTCCTCCTCGGGGCGCGCCGGCCCGAGCTGGCCGCGCGGGCGCGGCTCCAGCTCGCCGCCGCGGCCGAGGCCAAGGGGGACCGGAAGCTCGCCATCCGGCGCGTGAAAGAGGCCCTGCCGCTCCTTCCGCCCGAGGCGGCGCGCGAGGCCCGGCTGGCGGGGGCGCGGCTGCTGCGCGGGGAGGGGGACCCGCAGGGGGCGCGGGAGATGCTCCTCCCCTTCGCGGAGGACGAGAAGGGCGACCCGGAGCGCAGGCGCGAGGCCTGGCTCTTCCTGGCCCGCGAGGCCGCCGGGCGCGAGGACTGGAAGGAGGCGGACCGGGCCCTGACCCGCTGGCGGGGGCTCTCGCCCGCCGATCGGTCCGAGGGGCTGGGGATCGAGGCCAAGGTCCGCTGGCGCGAGGGCCGCTGCCCCGAGGCGTCCGAGGCGGCCCGCCAGGCGCTGGCCGGGCCGGGGGACAATCCGGAGCGGGGCGAGCTGCGGCGCATCGTCGCCGCCTGCCTGCTGAGGGAGGGGAAGTTCGCCGAGGCGGTGCCCGCCCTCGAGGAAGTGACCCGCCTGGAGCCCCAGGCGCCGGACGCGGCCTTCGAGCTGGCCCAGGCCCTGGACCGGGCGGGGGAGGCCCGGAGGGCGGAGGCCGCTTACGCGGACTACCTCGATCGCTTCCGGGGGGAGGGGCGGTGGCAGCGGGCCGCGCTGCGCCTGGGCTACCTCCGGCTCGCGGAGGGCCGGGAGGGGGAGGCCCTGGAGGCCTTCCGGCTGGCGGCCGGGGCCGAGGCCCCCGAGGTCCGCGGCCCGGCCCGCTACGAGGTGGCGAGGAGCCTCGAGGCCTCGAAGCCCAAGGCGGCCCTCGATGCCTATGAGAAGCTCGTGGCGGAGGGCACGATCGAGGCGGAGTGGCGGCGCAACGCGGCCTGGCGGGCGGCGGCGCTCCGGGAGCGGGCGGGGGAGTGGAAGGAGGCGCTCGCGCTCTACCGGAGGCTCGCGCAGGAGAAGGCGGGCGGCGAGGGCGAGAGCCGCCAGGCGCACGCCCGGGCCGAGCGGATCGAGGCCTACCTCAAGCAGGCCGAGGAGCGCGAGGAGAAGATGCGGACCCGGGAGCCGCTCTTCCGGTGAGAGAGAGGGTGGGGATGCGCGCGGGATGGTTGGGCATAGGGCCTGTGTTCCCATCTGTAGGGGCGAGGCATGCCTCGCCCCTACGAACAGGTCAGGGCATGATCTGTCTGTGCGCCCTCCTCGCCGCGCTCTTGCTCGCCGCCCCCCCGGCGTGGGCCGGGCCGGCCGCCAAGAAAGGCGCCCCCCCCGCCGAGTCGCGCCTCTCGCTCTCCCTGCCCGAGGTGGTGATCGAGGTCCCGGACGTCGAGCAGCTCGTCGCCCAGCGGGTGCGCCCGGTCCCCCCGGAGCGGCTGGGGGTGCGGCTGCCGGACGTCCTCCTGGACGGCGAGATACCTCCGATGACGCTCCCGGAGCGGCCCCTCCCCGCCGAGCGCGAGCCCGACCCCGAGCTCACCCGGGCCTGGGGCGGCCTCTCCCGCGCCTTCGGGAGCAACGAGAAGATCTTCGAGACCGGCCTCGCCTACTGGAAGAAGAGCGCCCCCGTCGAGGCGCTGCGCTTCTTCGAGGAGGCGGCGCAGAAGACCCGCGAGCCGCGCCTCAAGGCGGCCTCCCTCTTCTGGGCCGGGGAGGCGGCGCTGCGCCTCGGCCGGAAGGAGGAGGCCCGGCGGCACCGCGAGGCGGCGCTCCGCGTCCAGGGGGCCGAGCCGTACCCCTCGACGGCGCGCTACGCCATCGCGGAGGAGCAGTGCCAGGGGGGGGACCTGCGCGGCTGCCTCGCCACCCTGGACGGCGGGCGGTGGCGGCCCGGGTCGCTCGCCTCGGAGGAGGGGCGCCTCCTCCGGGCCTGGGCGCACGAGCGGCTCGGGGCCCGGCCCCAGGCGCGCGGCGCCCTGCGGGAGCTGGCCGGGGAGTCCGGGCCCTTCGCCACGCGGGCGCTCGTGGTGCTGGGCCACTGGGACCGGCGGGAGGGCGACTTCCGCCGAGCGGCGGACCGCTACGCCCAGGCGGAGGCCTCGGGCCCCCCGCGCGGGGAGGCGCAGGCGGCGCTCCTGGGCGAGGCGCTCCACGGGCTGGGCTGGGCGCGCCTGCGGCTGGAGCGGCCGAGGGAAGCGGCCGACGCCTTCGCGCTCTTCCTCCGGCGCCACCCGAAGCACCCCCTCCTGCGCTCGGCCGAGGCGGGGGCGCTCGCCGCCCGCATCGAGGCCGCCGGCAAGGGCGCGGCCAAGGAGCTCGCCTCAGTCCTCGACGCCTTCCTCAAGAGGCATCCGGGCAGCCCCGAGGCGGGGCCGCTCCGGCTCCAGCTCGCCTGGTGGCTCTTCCGGCGCGAGAGCTACGCCGAGGCGGGCCGGCGTGCCGCCGCGGTGAGCGACGCCTATCCGCTGGGGCGCACCTACCGGCTCGCCCGGGTGATCGAGGGGCTCTCGCTCTACCACCAGGGGGAGGCGGGCCGGGCCTACGGGGTCCTGCGCCTCGGGGCCGAGCGCCCGCCCGCCGAGGGCCAGGACCCGGCCGAGCGGGCCGCCGCGCGCTCGGCGGCCATGGCCACGGCCTTCGCCGCCTTCCGGCTGCGGGACTTCTCCGGGGCGCAGGCCATCCTCGCCGAGTGGGCGTTCGGGAAGGACCCGCGCCGCGCCGCCGACGCCGAGGCGGCGCTCTGGCACGGGGAGGCCGCCTTCGAGGCGGGAGGCCTGGACGCCGCGCGCCGCGCCTTCGCGGCCATCCCCCGCGAGCACGGCCTTTACCTCCGCGGGCAGGCGGGCCTCGCCTGGGTCCACTACCGCCGGAAGGAGTGGGGGGCGGCGGCGGCCGTCTTCGACCAGCTCATCGAGAGAAGCCCCGAGGGGCCGCTCGCCGCCGAGGCGCTCGCCCGGGCGGGGGAGGCCCGCTACAACCTGGGCGACTTCCAGGGGGCCATCGCGGCCTTCGAGCGCGTCGAGCAGGGCCACGCGGGGCGCGAGGTGGCGGCCGAGGCCGTCCTCCAGAAGGGGAAGCTCCTCTTCCGCAGGGGGCGCATGGACGAGGCGGAGGCGGCTTTCCGCCACTTCCTCGGCCGGTTCCCGCGCAGCCCGGCCGCGCCCGAGGTCGAGTACTGGTCCGCCCTCGTGCCCTTCCAGCGCGGGGAATTCGGGACGGCGCGCGAGCGCCTGCTCGAGTTCGCCGGGCGCCGGAAGGACTCCCCCCTGGCCGGCGACGCCTACCTGCGGGCCGCCGACGCCAGCTACAACGAGGGCAACTACCTCCAGGCCGACCGCCTCTACCGGCTCGTGATGGCCCGGTTCCCCGACCACCCCCGCTACCGCGAGGCCTCCTACGGGCTCCTGCTCACCCGGCTCCAGCGCGAGGAGTTCGACGCCTTCCTGAAGGAGGGGCGCGCCTTCGCGGACCGCTTCCCGTCCTCCCCGCTGAGCATCGCGCTCCTGTTCCAGGTGGGGGAGGTGAACCTCACGCGCGGGAACATGGAGGAGGCCCTGCGCGCCTACCGCGAGGTGGCGGCCCGTTACCCCGAGGACGAGCTGGCCGCCCACGCCGTGCTGCGCATCGGGGGCATCCACCGGCGCCGCCAGAACGTCGACGCCGCCCTGGACGCCTACGAAACCCTCATCGTCCGCTACGCCGGCAGCCGCCTCAGGCCGGACGCCCTCTTCGCGGCGGGCGAGACCCTCGCCGGCATCGGCCGCTGCGCCGAGGCCAAGCGGCGCTTCGAGGAGTTCCTCTCCAAGCACCCGCGGCACGACTTCTCGCTCCTGGCCCGCTTCGAGCTGGGCCGCTGCGAGGCCCGGCTGGGGAACGAGCGGGCGGCGGCGGAGCACATGCAGGCGGTTGCGGGCTCGGAGGAGGCCGGGGGCATCCGCGCCCAGGCGGGGCTCCTGCTCGCGGCGCTCCGGGCCAAGGCGGGCGATCTCGACGGGGCGGACCGTGCCCTCCAGACCGCGCTCGGCTCGGACGACCCGGCCGTGGCGGCCGAGGCCCTCTTCAGCCGGGCGGACCTCATGGCCCGGCGGGGCGACCCCTCGGCCGCCTCGGAATTCCTCAAGTTGACCTACCGCTACCCGGAGCAGAGAATATGGGCGGCGCGCGCCCTCGCGCGCGCCGGCGAGATGTACGAGAAGGCCGGGAACCAAGCCACCGCCCTCCGGATCTTCCAGAAGATGCGCGAGACCGCTCCCCCCGGGGAGCTGCGCCAGGCCGCGGAGGAAGCGGTGCGGCGCCTGAGCCAGGCGCCCGCCGCGCGGCGCTGAACGCGAAGGCAATAATCCGCCGAGGAGAAATCCGGAGCCCGTTGGCCGGGATCGCGTAGCGCGATGGCAATCCCCCCCCTCCCAAAGGGAGAGTGGGGAGGCCCGGACCCTCCCAGGGCGAGCTTCGCAGGGTTCCACGCTGGCAGACGGCTTGTCCGCCCATCCACCGGCGTACGCGAAAGGGGCAGGGGATGCTCGAATTCCTGATGAAGGGGGGGATCCTGATGATCCCTCTCGGCATCTGCTCGATCCTCGCCCTGGCCATCATCCTCGAGCGCGCCTACAACCTGCGCTTACCGCGCGTCATTCCGGCGGATCTCATTCAGCAGGCGCGGCACCTGCTCGCGGAGGACCAGGTCGAGGAGGCCGTGCTCCTCTGCCGGCGCCACGCCTCGCCCATCGCGCGCATCATGCTGGCCGCCATCTCGAACTACGACCGGGAGAAGGAGGAGCTCAAGGAGATCGTCGAGGACGCGGGGCGCCAGGAGGTGCCCGTGCTGGACCGCTACCTGGGCGTGCTGGGCACCATCGCCGCCGT
This sequence comes from Candidatus Tectomicrobia bacterium, assembly GCA_016192135.1. Lineage (NCBI taxonomy): Bacteria > Pseudomonadati > Candidatus Tectimicrobiota > Candidatus Tectimicrobiota bacterium. The sequence continues at coordinate 14,426 of JACPUR010000024.1, forward strand.
CTCGCCCCTGCTGGGCATCACCGGCACCGTCTTCGGCATGATCCGCACCTTCGCCACCATCAGCGAGAAGGGGGTGGCGCACCCCAGCCAGCTCGCGGGCGGCATCTACGAGGCGCTCATCACCACCGCGGCGGGCCTCGTGATCGCCATCCCGTCGCTCATCTTCTACAACTACTACGCCGCCCAGTCCGACCGCCTGGTCCTCGAGCTCGAGAAGCAGGCCTACCGCGTCCTCGAGATTCTCAAGCGCTGAGGAGGGGACGATGAGATTCCGCGAGCTGCGCCGCGTGCAGGCGGAGCCGGGGATGACGGCCCTCATCGACACCGTCTTCCTGCTCCTGCTCTTCTTCGCCCTGAGCTCCTCGTTCGTCATGCAGGTCGGCATCAGCGTGAACCTCCCCCGCACCGTCTCGTCCGAGACCGCCGTGCGCAAGGACGTCATCGTCGTCGTCGCCCGCGACGGCCGCATCTTCGTGAACAACGAGGAGGTGCCCTTCGACTCGCTGTGGGGCCGCCTCATCGAGGAGCTGCGCGTCCAGCCCGAGGGCGCCCTCATCCTCCGCGCCGACCGCGACGTGCCCCACGGCCAGGTCGTGCGCGTCATGGACGTGGCCAAGCAGGCGGGCGCCGGCCGCATCGCCATCGCCACCGAGCCCGCCCGGAAGGACGAGATTCCGGGCCGCCCCGCGCCGCCCGCCGAACCGAAGAGATGAGCCTGTCGCTGCTCTACTCGCTCCTCGCCTCGTTGCTCCTCCACGCCTTCCTGCTCGTGTTCGGGCCGGCCGTGGGCCCCCTGGAGGTCGAGCCCCCGCCCGCCGTCGAGGTGGAGCTCGTCCGCCGCCAGGTGCCGATCCCCGAGGCCCTGCAGCTCAAGCCCCTGCCCCCCGTGCCCCTGCCCGAGCCGCTCGACCTGGGCCGCCTCCTGAGCGAGGACCGCGCGAAGACGGGCCTCCCGGACCCCTCGCTCGAAACCCCGCTCTCCACGCGCCCCCCGGGGGAGCCCCCCGAGAGCAAGCCCTCGGGTCCCCCCAAGCTCGAGATGCCCCGGATCGCGCCCCCGCCCGACCCCCTGGCCATGCGGCCCCCCGCCGCCGGCGAGGTGCTCGAGGACGTGCTCCAGGGCGCCCCCCGGCCCGCCCCCTCCAAGCCCGCCGGGGAACACCGCCCGCCCGCCTCCGAGAAGGAGGAGGCGGCCCGCATCGAGGAGGAGATCGCCCGCCTCCTTCCCATGATCGAGCGCCAGGAGGCCGCCCGGCCCCCCATCCGGGGCCCCGCCGCGAGCCGCCGCGTCGTCTTCCAGCCCCCGCCGCCCCAGGTCGCGGGCCTGGACGAGACGGCCGACATCATCCTGCGCTTCTGGGTGCTGCCCGACGGAACGGTGGGCCGCGTCATCCCCATCCGCAAGGGGAGCGCCCGGCTCGAGGGCATCGCCACCACCCATCTCAAGCGCTGGCGCTTCACCCCTCTCCCCTCGCACGAGGCGCCGCGCGAGGAGTGGGGCATCGTCGCCTTCCGGTTCCGGGTGCGGTGAGATCGGGTATCATCGAACGCGCGGAAAGATAGGCGTGCGGACGCCCCTACGGACATTGCCGGCGGTGATGTGTATCCGCAGGGGCGTATTGCAATAGCCCCTACATGACGCAACGCCCGCACGCCGATCATGACGTAGGGGCGGCCCCCGTGCCTGCCCCGGTGGAAAGGCGGCCGCGGAGAGCCAACCCTGCCGGTATGGCGGGCGGCGGGGTTCCGGGGAGGAGAGGGGCGGTGCCGATGAAACCTTCCGTCTTTGCCCTCGTGGCGGCCCTGATCCTCCCGGCCCTCCCGGCCGCGGCCCGCGCCGCGGAGAAGGAACACCCGGGCGAGCGGCGGGTGCGCGAGCTGAACTGCGCCGCCTGCCACCCGATCGGGCCCGCGCCCCCGGCCCGCCCCGCCCCCCAGGTGGGGCCTCCCCTCCATCGGGCGGGCCTCCGCCTCCAGCCGGACTGGCTCAAGGGCTTCCTCGCCCGCCCCGCCAAGCTCCGGCCCGCGGAGCCGGCCCGGATGCCCGACTTCCGCCTGGCCGCCTGGGAGATCGAGGCCCTCGCCGCCCATCTCCAGGGCCTCCAGGAGCCCTGGGAGGAGGGCGCGCCCCCATCGGGGGCCTCCTTCGGCGCCCTCTACCGGGGCCTCCCGCCCGGGGACGCGAAGCGGGGGCGGGCCGCCTTCGAGCGGAACGAGTGCGCCAAGTGCCATCCCGATCCGGAGGGCAAGCTCCCCCCGCCCGGGGAACGCAAGGCCTGGGGCCCCGACCTGCGGGAGATGAGCCGCAAGCTCACCCGCGAGGGGCTGGCCGCCGTCCTCTTCGACCCCGCCCAGGCGCGGCCGGGCTCCGCGATGCCGAGCTTCTTCTACGACCAGGGGGAACCCCTCGACCCGGACGCCCCGCGGCAAATCGCCGACCTCGCCGCCTACCTCGCCTCCCTCGCGGGGCCCCCGCCCCGGGTGCTCGACCTGACCTCGGGGGGAGCCTCCCCCGGGACGCGGGAACGGGGCCGGCGGCTGGCCCTCCAGCTCAACTGCGCGGGCTGCCACGCGGGGACGGGCCTCGACCCCCGCCGCCCGGCCCAGGTGGCGCCTCCCCTGGGCTACCGGAACGCCCCCCGCACCTACACCCGGGAGATGGTCGCCGGCTGGCTCCAGCGCCCGGCCACCATCCCCATGCACGAGCGGATGATGGGCTTCGGCCGCATGCCCACCTTCGGCCTCTCCCGGGAGGAGGCCTGCCGGATCGCGGACTGGCTCTTCACCCTGGACAGGGCCGGCGGGGGGATGGGGGGCGGCATGACGATGATGAGCCAGGGGGGCGGGGTGAAATGCTGACCGGCGCGGGTTCGTTCGCAGGGGCGGATTTCAAACCCATCCCTGCGGACGAGGTCGGCGGGGATGTTCGTCCGTAGGGGCGACCGGCCGGTCGCCCCTACAGATGGGTTCGGCGGTGATGTGCGTTTGTAGGGGCCCCTACGGACACCCGGCGGTGACGCAGGGGCGTATTGCCATGCGCCCCTGCGGGTTGAATGTCCGTCGCGGATCGCACCCGTGGGGGCGGCCCCCCGTGGCCGCCCTTCGGCAAAGGGACAGGCTGTGTGGATGGGGCAGGCACGGGGGCCTGCCCCTACCGATGCATGCGGGGATGTCCGCCCGCCCAAGGAGACCCTCATGCCCGGCCTGTTCTACGAGGACCTGACGGAGGGCCGCGCCTGGGTCACCCCGGAGCGCGCCCTGGGCGAGGCCGAGGTCATGGCCTTCGCCGAGCTCTCGGGCGACCGCACCCACCTCCACACCGACGCGGAAGCGGCGGCGCGCGGGCCTTTTGGCGAGCGCATCGCCCACGGCCTGCTGGGGCTCTCGGCCCTCTCGGGCCTGATGATGGGGATGGGCTTCCTCGAGGGCACGGTCGAGGCCTTCCTGGGGCTCGAGTGGCGCTTCACGGGGCCCATCCGCTTCGGGGACCGGGTGAGGGGGGAGATCGCGGTCAAGGCGAAGCGCCTCAGCCGCAAGGGCCAGGGCCTCGTCACCTTCGGGCTGAAGATGAAAAATCAGAAGGATGAAGTGGTGCAGGAGGGCGAGTTTACGCTGATGGTAGCGAGGCGGGAGGGGGAGCCCCGCCCGTCATTCTGAGGGAGCCCGCCCAGGCGGCTCGCCGCTTGGGGACCCGGAAAAGAGGGCGACCGAAGAATCCGTTTTTCTTCGATGATAGGCCGAAAAGCAGAAGCAGATCCTTCGCTGCGCTCAGGATGACATCCTCATAATATCTCCTAAGCCTGGAGTTGCCTCTCCGGCGAAATAATTATAATTTTAGTTATAAGGAGGGACGCGCCATGCCCAGCACCAGGACGAAGGCCGCCAAGCCGAAAGCCGCGAAGCGGAAGGCCAAGAAAGCCTCGCCCGCCCGGAAGGACACCGTGAAGCTCCGGAAGGTGGGGGGCTCCCTGGGGGTGATCCTCCCCAAAGAGGCGCTCGACGCCCTGAATCTCAAGGAGGGCGACGAGATGTTCCTCCACAGCACGCCCGAGGGGGTGAAGCTGACGCCGTACGATCCGACCTTTGCCGAGGTCATGGAGTCCACTCACGACTACATGCGCCGCCACCGGAACGCCCTGCGCGAGCTGGCGAAGTGAAGGCCGAGCCCAGGTGGCTCACCGTCGCAATAGTTAAGGACGTCCATGAGGCGCAACTCCGCCTCTTCGGAGGTTCGTTCGGGATACGCGACGCGGGCCTTCTGGAAAGCGCCGTGGAGCGCCCGAAGCATCTCTTTCACTACGGCGAGAACCCGTCGCTTTTCGACCTGGCTGCTACCCTTTGCATGGGTCTGGTCAAGAATCACCCCTTTGTGGACGGCAACAAGCGTGCCGCCCTGCTGAGCGCCCGCGCCTTCCTCTACATCAACGGCCAGGTATTCGAGCCGGAGGAGGTGGACGAGGTGCGCATCATGCTGGCCGCCGCGGCGGGCGGGGCGGACGAGGCGCTCCTGGCCCGCTGGTTCAAGGATTTCTCGAAGCGCCGCCGCTGATATCCTCGCCCCCGCCAAGACGGCAGCCATTCTTTCCTCTCCCCCCCCAAAAAATCCCCCCGTGCATGAAATTGCTGTCATTTGCCGCGATTTGCGGTAACGGACTTTTCCCCTCCAGGCCCTAGATTGCCTCCGGGCGGGCGAGCGCGCGCCCGCGCGGAGGGAGGATTGCGCATGGGAGGAGAGCGTTTGAGGGGCCGTCGCGGGAATTGAGGGGAAAAGCCCATCAAAAGATGGAGGCGCGGCCGGCCGTCGCCGGAGGAGGAAGTAACGGTTAGTAACGGATAATAAGGGATAAAGCCCATCAAAAAAGGGTTGGGCGTGGCCTGACCAGTCCCCTTACCCTCCGACGATGGCCGGGAAGACGGAGAGCTCGGCGCCCTCCCGGAGGGGGGCGTCCGGGGTGGCGTGGCGGCCGTCGAGGAGGATGACGTAGGCCTCCTCGTGGGGGATCTGAAAGCGGTCGAGGACGTCCGCGACCCGGGCGCCCGGGGGCAGGCCGAGGGAGTGGGCGCCCTCCTCGTCCACCTCGGGGGGCATCTTGCCGGCGAAGTCGGCGTAGAGGCGGAGCCGGATGTTCATGGGTCCTTTCCCGGAGCGGCGCGGCCCGCCGTGGGCGCGGCCGAGCGGGCGGCGGCGAGGGCGGCGTCCATCACTTCCTTGAGGGGGGCGCCCGAGGCCTCGGCCAGGCGGCGGCAGTCCTCGAACTCGGGGGCGAGGTTCACGATCTCTCCCTCCCAGCGCGCCCGCTTGACCCGCGCCCGGCCCCAGGGGAGGTCCACCTCGATCCAGTCGCGCTCCGCGGTCGAGCGCTCGGCGGCGCGGTGGCGCACCCCCAGGGTGGTGGTTTCGCGGAAGAGCATCCGGGTCAGCTCCTCGCGGCGCTCGGGGGGGCAGAGCAGCGTCAGCAGGTGGGCGGGCCGGCCCTTCTTGCCCACGGTGGGGACGGCGAAGGCGTCGAGCGCCCCCAGCGCCAGGGCCCGCTCGATGACGTGGGGGAAGAGCTCGGGCCGCATGTCGTCGAGGTTGGCCTCCAGGATGGAGACGACGGAGGGCGGGGCGTCCCCGGACGCCGCTTGGCCGGCCTGGGAGGCCTCGCCCAAAAAGGCGCGGACGAGGTTGGGGAGGGCGGCGTCCCGTTCCCCGGAGCCGTACCCCACGGCCGCGACCTTCATGGCGGGCATGGGGCCGAACGAGGCGGCGCTCTCGGCCAGGAGGAGCGCCCCGGTCGGGGTGAGCACCTCGCCCTCCAGGCCGTTGTCGAAGACGGGGATCCCCTCCAGGAGCTTGGCCGTGGCGGGGGCGGGGACGGGCATCCGCCCGTGGGCCGCGTGGACGTAGCCCCGGCCCACCGGAAGGGGGGAGGCCGTCACCCGCTCGACGCTCAGGAGCTCCAGGGCCAGGAAGTAGCCCGCGATGTCCACGATGGAGTCCTCGGCCCCCACCTCGTGGAAGTGGATGGACTCGACGGGGACGCCGTGGATGCCCGCTTCGACCTCCCCCAGCCGCCGGAAGGCCTTGAGGGCGCGCTCCCGGGGCCGGGGGGGCAGGGAGGACTGGCGGATGAGGCGCTCGATCTCGGTGAGGGAGCGGCCGTGGCTGTGCCCGTGGCCTTGGTGCTCATGCCCGTGCCCGTGATGGGAGTGATCATGAGGGCGCTCCACGTGCACCCGGAACTGGGAGGCGGAGACGCCTCGCTTCACCACCCGGCCGAGCGAGAGCCGAACACCCTCCAGCCCCAGGGACTGGAGCGGCCCCTCCAGGGAGGCGAGGGGGAGCCCCAGGTCGAGCAGGGCGCCGAGGAGCATGTCCCCCGCGACCCCGGCGAAGCAGTCGAAGTGGAGGGCTCTCATCTCTTGGCCGCCAGGCGGTTGATGAGGTGGGCCTGGCAGCCGGCGCCGAAGCCGTTGTCGATGTTCACCACCGAGAGCCCGGCCGCGCAGGAGGTGAGCATCGCGAAAAGCGCCGTCAGCCCGCCCAGGCTCGCGCCGTACCCGATGGAGGTGGGGACGGCGATCACCGGCACGTCCACCAGCCCGGCCACCACCGATGGCAGCGCCCCCTCCATCCCGGCCACGACGACGATGGCGTTCGCCTCGCGCAGCGCCGGGAGATCGGCGAGCAGGCGGTGGAGCCCGGCCACCCCGGCGTCGTAGATGCGCTCGGCGCGGGAGCCCAGCGTCTCGGCGGTGACGGCGGCCTCCTCGGCGACCGGGAGGTCGGAGGTCCCGGCGCAGACGACGGCCACGAGCCCCACGGAGGCCGGGGGCTCGGGCGAGGGGAGGACGGCGATGCGGGCCGCCTCGTGGTGGACCGTCTCGGGGAAAATCTCGCGGAGGGCGCGGACGTGCTCATCCTTCGCCCGGGTCAGGAGGACGGGAGAGCCCTTGGCCCGGAGGCTCCGGGCGATCTCGGCCACCTGGGCGGCCGTCTTCCCGGCCCCGAAGATGACCTCGGGGAAGCCGTTGCGGAGGGCGCGGTGGTGATCGACGCGGGTGTGGCCCAGGTCCTCGAAGGGGAGGTCGCGCAGCCGCTCGGCGGCCTCCTGGGGGCTTATGGCCCCCTCGCGCACCTGCTCCAGGAGAGCCTGGATCCGGCCGGGGTTCACGGGAGGACGGGGAGGCCGTTCCGCCCCCGGAGGACCTCGTTCATGCTCCCGGAGCGGAAGCCCTCCAGGTCGAGGGCGACGTAGGTGAAGCCCGCCGCCTTGACGCGCCGCGCGGCCTCCTCCGCGAGCCCCCGGGCGAAGAGGGCGGGAATCTCCTCCCTGGGGATCTCGATCCGGGCGATGGTGCCGTGATGCCGCACCCGGAGCTGGCGGAAGCCCAGCTCGCGGAGCGAGGCCTCGGCCCGCTCCACCTGGGCGATCTTCTCGGGGGTGATGCGGTCCCCGTAGGGGAACCGGCTGGAGAGGCAGGCCTGGGCGGGCTTGTCCCAGGTGGGGAGGCCGAGCTCCCGCGAGAGGTGGCGGATCTCGGCCTTGGTGAAGCCGGCCTCCATCAGGGGGCTGCGTACCTCGCGCTCGCGGGCGGCCCGCATGCCGGGGCGGTGGTCCCCCAGGTCGTCGGCGTTCGAGCCGTCGGCGATGACCGGGAGGCCCTCCTCGTCGGCCACCCGGCGGAGGACGCCGTAGAGCTCGTCCTTGCAGAAGTAGCAGCGGTTCGGCGGGTTGTTGCCGAAGGAGGGGTCGCTGATCTCCTCGGTGTCCACGATGCGGTGGCGGATGCCGATGCGGCGGGCGAGCTCGGCCGACTCCTCCAGCTCGGCCCGGGCCAGGGTGACGGATCTCCCGGTGACGGCCAGGGCGCGGGGGCCCAGCACCCGGTGGGCCACGCAGGCGAGGAGGGTGCTGTCCGCCCCGGCCGAGAAGGCGACGAGCACGCCTCCCGCTTCGCGGAGGATGCCCTCGAGCCTGCGGGTTTTCTCTTCCAGATGGGCCGATTCCAAGCCGATTTCCTCCCTTGCCCGGGCATTTTATCTTGGGCGCCGCGGGGGAGCAATGAGGCCGTTCCCGGGGGCCGTCCGTTGAAACGCCTTGTGATAGACTTGCGGCCCTTCGGCGGGGAGGCCGCCCGACCGAAATGTTCATTCTGTAGGGGCAATTGGCTGTCGCCCCTACGGACGAATTGATCCACTTCCCCCTCTCCCTCCGGGAGAGGGGCGGCAGCCACGAAACGATATTTGCTTGAGAACTTGCCAGCGGAGGATCGGGCGAGGCTTCATCGCCCGATCTGATTCAAAGGAGATCCCCGCGATGCCGTTCGACCCCAAGGCCCTGCTGCGCAAGGGAGTGGACTCCCTCGCGCCCTACATCCCCGGCCGGACGATGGAGGAGGTGGCCCGGGAATACGGCGCGGCGGACATCGTGAAGCTGGCGAGCAACGAGAACGCGCTCGGGCCCTCGCCCGCGGCGCTGCGGGCGCTCCAGGCCGCGGTCGGAAAGCTGCACCGCTACCCGGACAGCGCGGCCCGGGACCTCCGGGCCAAGCTCGCCGGGAAGCTGGGGGTGGCGGCGGGGCAGGTGTTCGTGGGGAACGGCGGGGACGACGTGCTCTCCGTGCTGGCGCGCACCTTCCTGAACGAGGGGGAGGAGGCCGTCATCCCCGCGCCTACCTTCAGCCCCTATGCCCACGTCTCGCGGGTCATGGGGGCGCGGGTGGTGACGAGCCCCCTGCGGGACTTCCGGATCGATCTCGGGGACGTCCGCGCCAAGGTGACGGAGCGGACGAAGCTCATCTTCCTCTGCAGCCCGAACAACCCGACGGGCGCCATCCTCCCCGAGCGGGAGCTCGTCCCCTTCCTGAAGAGCCTGCCCCCGCGAGCGATGGTGCTCCTGGATGAAGCCTACGGGGATTTTGTGGAGGACCCGGCGTTTCCCGATTCCATCGCGCTGAGCGGGCGGTTTCCGCTCGTCGTGCTGCGCTCGTTCTCGAAGATCTACGGCCTGGCGGGCCTGCGGGTGGGCCTGGGGGTGGGGCGGGAGGAGCTGATCGGTTACATGGATCGGGTGCGGGAGCCGTTTAACGTGAACCTTCTGGCCCAGGCCGCCGCCGCCGCCGCCCTGGACGACGAGGCCTACCGCCGGAAGGCCATCGAGACGGTGAAGGAGGGGAGGCGGAGGCTCTACGCCGCCTTCCGGCGGATGGAGCTGCCCTGCCTGGAGAGCCAGGCCAATTTCGTCTTCGTCCGGGTAGGGGACGGGGACGGGGTGTTCGAGGCGCTCATGCGCCGGGGGGTCATCGTCCGCCCGGGGAGCGTCTTCGGCTGTCCGGAATGGATCCGCGTGACGGTGGGCCTGCCCGGAGAGGATGCGAGGTTCCTGGAGGCGCTGCGGGAAATCCTCGGTTGATCCATCGCCCGGGTGCAAGACGGATTGTCTTGCACCCGCCGGTCCGGGCTACTTGTTGACCGCGTCCTTGAGGGTCTTGCCCGCCGAGAACTTGGGGACCTTCGCCGCCTTGATCTTGATGGCCGCGCCGGTCTGAGGGTTGCGCCCCATCCTGGCCGAGCGCTTCGAGACGGAGAAGGTGCCGAAGCCGACCAGGGAGACGCGCTCGCCCTTCTTCAGCGCCTTCGAGAGGTTGACCAACAGCGAGTCGAGCGCGCGGTCGGCGGCAGCCTTGGAGATTCCTGCCTCTTCGGCAATCTTCACGACCAAGTCGGATTTCTGCATGAAACTTCCTCCAGGCCCTCAATGAGCACCACGACAGGGGAATAAGGATTCGAAAAGGATGCCCTCCAGATAGACGGGAATCTAGCCCACCACCCTGCCAACGTCAATCATTTTTCTCCGAGGGCATGTGAAAAAATCGGGGACGAGTGACGGAGATCGCAAGGCGCCCGCAACCGCATGTGCCTGGCCCGTGAAGAGACAAATCGAGAAAAGACAAATGAAACAGCGGAACCGCGCGGCCGCTGAGGCGTGTCGCGGGTTGTTTCAGTCGGATTCCAGCAGCCGGCGGAGGCGCCGCGCGAGCAAACGGAAAAGCGTTTTACCGCAGAGAGAGGCCGCTCCGCCTGGGCATGTTCCGCAGGCGGTCGTAGCGCGCGACCGGCGGCTGGTCCTTGAGCGGGCGGGGCTCGCCGCCGAGGCCCTTCTGGTGGATGTCGTTCTGGAGGCCGGGCAGCCCCACGCGCGGAAGGGCCTTTCCGATGAAGCGTTCGATATTCTTCACGAGCATGATCTCGCTCGGCCCCATGAGCGTGAGGGCGTACCCCACCCGCCCCGCGCGCGCCGTGCGCCCCGCGCGGTGAACGTAATCCTCCGGGTATTCAGGCACGTCGTAGTTGATTACATGAGAGATGTCGGAGACGTCAATCCCCCGGGAGACGATGTCGGTCGCGACGAGCACCCGGTGGACGCCCTCCTTGAAGCCGCTCAGCGCCTTCTCCCGCTGCCGCTGGCTGCGGTCGGAATGAATCCGCGCGACGGGAATGCCTCTGCTTTCGAGGAAATCGCTCAGGTGGTCGGCGCCCGCCTTGGTGCGGGTGAAGATGAGGACGATGGTGGCCTCGGCCTGCTCCAGGATGCACATGACGGCCCTCGGCTTGTTGGAGGCGCCGATGGGATACACCCCGTGGAAGATGCCCTCGGCCGGCGTCGCGGGCGGAGCCACCTCGATGTGGACGGGCGAGTCAAGGGCCTTGCGGGAGAGTTCCTCGATGGTGGTGGGGATGGTGGCCGAGAAGAGGAGGGTCTGCCGCCGCCGGGGGAGGCGCTGGAGGATTTCCTGGATTTCCTCGGCGAAGCCCATGTCGAGCATGCGATCGGCCTCGTCCAGGATCAGGATTTGAAGACCCGAGAAATCGGCCGTCTTGCGCTTCATGTGGTCGAGGAGGCGCCCCGGCGTCGCGACGATGATGTCCACCTCCTGCTCCAGGGCGCGGAACTGAGGCTCGTAATCCACCCCGCCGTAGATCACCGCCGTCCGCAGAGCCACGTGCCGCCCCATGAGGCGGAAGTGCTCGCCCACCTGGACCGCGAGCTCCCGCGTCGGGGTGAGGATGAGGGCGCGGGTGCCGGAGCCGCCCATGAGGCGGTGCAGGGTGGGCAGGGCGAAGGCAGCCGTCTTCCCCGTCCCTGTCTGGGCGCTTCCGATGATGTCGCGCCCGGCGAGGGCGATCGGGATGGCCTCCACCTGGATGGGGGTGGGCTCGGTGAAGCCCATGAGGTGAATGGCGCGAAGCAGTTCGGGGGCGAGATTCAGGTCCCGGAAAGCGGGGGACATCTGGGAGACGTCGAAATCGCCTATGCCGACCTCCCGTTCAGGCTCATCGGCGAACGAGGAGCCGCTGTAGAGGCCCTCGCTGTCGAAAGCCCGTCCCTTGCGGGCAGGAGCCTGGGATACGGCTTCGCCGCGCCGGCGCCGGGTCCGGCTTCGCCCGTGGCCCTTCTTCCCCTCCTTCATGGGCCCCCCGGGGGCCGCCGGATCGACGGTGGCTTGCGGGCTCGCTTTCTCCGCGGCGGAAGCCGATGCGGCCGCTTCCCCGCCCGCTCCCTCCGCGCTCCGGTGCCCGGAGCGCCGCCTGCGCCGCCTGCGCCGGGTGGGGGTGCCGCCCGTTCCGTCACCGCTCTCAGGGGAGGGGGAGGAAGCCGAATCCTCGTGATCGGATAAATCTGTATTGCTCAAGAAAACAATCCTTTTGGAAGTTGAAGTGAAGACGGGATATTAGGGGCGGGGTCAAGCGGTAAATGGGGCCGACTGGCCAAAGATGCTTCAATCTTCACGCAATGTTTATAAAGAATGGGGGGAAGGGTGTCAAGGCGGCCCATCGGCATCCCCAAAGGCCAGGGTGAGCTGATGGGAGGACCGCGGTTTTGAGGCGGGGCGGGGCGCCCCCGCGCCGGCGCCGGAAGGCGTCCGGGAACCCGCCGCCGCGGACAGGGAAGGGGGCGCATCCGGGAAGAGCGAGTTGCCGCCCGGAGGGGTCCACCGCGGCCGCCGGGGCGGAGGGGGTGGCGCCTCCTCCGCTTCCCCGGGCGCTTCGCCCTGCCGGGCCGCCTCCCGGGCCTCCTCCAGGGCGGCGAGCAGCCCCTTGGGCGGCCGCGCCCATCGCTCCTCCTCCGGAGATTTTCCCACCGGCCGGCCCGGCCCATAGAGCTTGGCCTTCAGGTCCTCGATCCGGCTGTAGAAGCCGGGGCTGTGCGGGGTGCTCGGGATGCGGTAGTGCTTGCGGTCGAGGTGGTGCATGAACTCGTGGATGAGGGTGTCGAAGAAGGTCTTGCCCGCGACCACCTTTTCCCGGATGGCGGTGTAGTGGGCGATCTGGATGAGCTGCTCCTCGAAGTGATAGACGCCATAGAGCTTGGCCGCGAGCCTTCCTCCCCGTAGGGTATGGGGCTGGGGGGTCTCAATCACCCGCAGGCGGACGGGCGGGATGCGCATCTTCTGGCAGATGCCGCTCAGGAGGAGCTGCCCGAGGGCTTCCCGCTCGGAAGCGCGCTGGCTGCCGAGGAGCCTCCCGGCGAGAGCGCGCTCCTCGGCGCCGGGATGATAGGAGGTCCTGAGGATCTTGCTGGAGCGGACGAAGTCGGGGGTGTCGCGGCGCTTGCGCATCGGCTCATTTCCCGGGCGGGCGCGGCCATTATAGCGGCTCCCCGCCTGCCGCGCGACGGCATTCCGCCCCGGCCCCGAATCGTTGACACCCGGGGGGGCGGGTGCTAGCGTCGCGGCGGATTTCCTGCCCCTCGCGCTTGTCCGATCCGGCGGCCCGGCGGACGCAGCACAGACATAGCAGACACGGAAGGAGAGGCGGATGGCGAAGTACCCCACGTGGGCGCGCGGCGGGAGCATGGTGGACTGGGAGCACCGGATCGACTTCGACCGCATGCGCCGGGAGCGGGTGGCCAGGACCCAGGCCGCGATGAAGCGGGCGGGCATCGACGCCCTCATCCTCTGGAAGGACGAGAACGTCCGCTACCTCACCAGCGCCCGGGTCATCATGATCCAGTTCCGCTCCTCGACGACCTACGGCGTGCTCCTCACCCAGGACAACGGCCCCACCCTGCTCGCCTCCTCGGGCGAGGCCCACCGTATCCAGGAGTGCATGCCCTGGATCGAGGACTACATCCCCATCGGCATCCTGGAGGAGCCGGGGCTGGTGGAGAACACGGTCCGGGACGAGATCGCGCCCCGGCTCAAGAAGTGGGGGGTGGCGGACAAGACCGTCGGCCTGGACCTCCACACCTTCATGCAGCGCCAGGCGCTGGACAAGCATCTGCCCGAGGCCAAGTTCGTGGACGGCGAGCGCTTCATGTACATGAGCCGGGTGCGGAAGACCCCGGACGAGGTGGCCTGCCTGCTCCAGGCCTGCGCCATCGCGGACGCGGTGACCCAGACCGCCCTCGACACCGTCCGGCCCGGCATCCGGGAGTTCGACGTGGCCGCCGAGGCCATGAAGACGCTCTTCACCCACTGCGGCGAGTTCGCCCACCTGGCCTCGCCCTTCGTGGCCTCGGGCGAGCACATGGCGCCCCCGACCCGCTTCCCGACCGACAAGATCATCCGCAACGGGGACATCGTCTTCATCGACATCGGCGCCTGCTGGAACGGCTACTTCGGCGACTGCGGCCGGGCCACCCTGGCGGGCGGGCCGCCCCACCCGATGCAGCGGAAGGTCTACACCACGGTCTACAAGGCCCTGAAAAAGGGCATCGAGAAGATGCGCCCCGGCTACACGAACGACGACTCGGCGGGGGAGTTCCTGGAGGTGGCCCGCTCGGCGGGCCTGGAGAAGAACTTCATCAAGCTCTTCATCGGCCACGGCTGCGGCATCTCGCCGAACGAGCCGCCCTACATCGGAGAGGTCATGCCGGGAGCCGAGAGCGTGAAGTTCGAGCCGGGGATGACCTTCGCCGTGGAGCCTCTCATCTTCGTGCCGGGAATCCCGGGAGGAGCCGGGGTCCGGATCGAGGACCACATCCTCGTGACCGAGGACGAGCCGGTCTACATGACCCGCGCGCCCTACTGCCAGGAGCTGATTCTGCAGGACTAGGCGGCGGGGACTTCGGGGAGGGGCGCTGGGTGAGATTGCCGGAGAGGGACGCTCCGTGAGCCGGGCCGTCCTGCTTGCCGTCATCTCCTCCGTCTGCTTCTCCCTGACTTACATCTACTCCCGCATCGGGACCATGGGAGCCTCCTCCCTGCTGGGAGGCTTCATCTCCACCTCGGTCGTCGCCCTCTTCTTCCTGCCATGGGTCGCGGCGACGGTCCCGGCCTCCGCCTACGGCGATCCGAGGCTCCTGTGGTTCGTGGGGCTGGGCCTTTTCATGCCGGGCCTGGTCCGCGCCATTCAGGTGGAGGGCATCAAGCGCATCGGCGCCGCCCCCTCCGGCATCCTGCGGGGGCTGGCCCCGTTCGTGTCCACCACCCTGGCCGTGGTCCTGCTCGGCGAGCGGCCGAGCCCGCGGGTGATCGCGGGGACGCTGGCCATCATCGCGGGGCTGGTCGTCCTCTCCATCCGCCCGGGCGAGTTGCGCTCCTGGAACCTGGCGGGGGTCCTCCTCGGGCTCCTCGCCACGTTCACCTGGTCGGTGAGGGACGTGGTGATCCGGTACGCCCAGCCGGGGGTGGCCCACGAGGGCCTGCCGATTTTCGTCATGTCGGCCACGTCCATGCTGACGATGGGGCTGGGCTGCCTGGTGGCGGACCGGGAGGCCTTCGGCCGGGCGACCCGCCGGGGCGTCACGGGATTCGTGCTCGTGGGGCTGGCGAGCACCGGCGCGCTCACCACCCTCTTCGCCGCCCTCCGGCAGGGCGAGGTGGCGGTGGTCACCCCCATCGTCTCGACCCAGCCCCTGTTCGTGCTGCTCTTCGCCCCGATCCTGCTGAGGGGGATGGAATCCATCACCCGCCTGATGGTCCTGGGCGCAGTCCTCATCGTGCTGGGCGGCGCCCTCATCGGGATGAAGTGAGGCCTACCCCTCCAGCCGGTCCTCCAGCTTGAGGGAGGCCGCCAGCTCGCGGAGCTGCTTCAGCAGGGTCTCGTTCACCGGGACCCCCTTCTCGCGGACCTCGATCTGGGAGCGGTGCTCCAGCTCCCCCGGCAGGAGGATGGGCCCCTTGCCCTCCATGGGGGTGGAGTCGCGGATCTCACGGATGCGGAAGTCCATCTCCGCCTTGAATCCCTTGATGTCCCGGAAGAGGTCGGGCCGCATGACGAAGTACATGTGCCCGGTGTTGGTGACGCTCTTGAAGTCCTTGTTGAAGTCGATGACGGCGCTGCCGAAGGCGGCCCCGTTCATCACCCCGGCCAGGGCCCCCAGGATGAAGTTGAGCCCGTAGCCCTTGTAGCCCCCGATGGGGAGGAGGAAGCCCTCGTCCGAGCGGTTGGGGTCGGTGAGGGGCTCGCCCTTCATGTCGATCATCCAGCCGGCGGGCATGGTTTCGCCGCGCTGGGCCGCCAGCTTGATCCGGCCGTAGGAGACGACGGTGGTGGCGATGTCCAGCACCACGGGAGGCTCCTCCCCCGCGGGGACGGCGATGGCCAGGGGGTTGGTGCTGAGCAGGCGGTCCACCCCGTTCCAGGGCGCCATGTGGTTCGCGTTCGCCACGGTGCTGTACATGGCGACCATGTCGTGCTTGAGGGGAAGGGAGGCGTAGACTCCGCCGCAGCCGGCGTGGTTGTCGTGGTGGGTGCCGATCCAGGCCATGCCGCTCTCCTTGGCCTTCTTGATGGCGAGCTCGGCCACGAAGGTCATCACCACCTGCCCGAGGCCGTTGTCCCCGTCCACGAGGGCGCTCACGGGCGTCTCGCGGGTCACCTTGATCTTGGGATTCAGATTGTAGCCGCCCTCCCGGATGCGCCGGCTGTAGGGGGGGAGCCTCAGGATGCCGTGGGCGCCCATGCCGCGCAGATCGGATTCGATCATCCGCTGGGCGGCGATCTCCGCGTGCCCGGCGGGCACGCCCTGGGCCACGAAGGCCGCCCGGATGAAGCTCTGGAGCCGGTCCACCGGAAAGCGAATCTCAGCCATCTCGTCCCTCGGCAGGAATTGAGCAAAGGCGGGGCGCCGGGGCGGCCGGCGCGCGGTTTCATGGAATGGTGTAAAATCTCCGCACTTCCTTTATCCCTGTGAAAACGGCCTTTTGACATGATGGCGCCGCCTGGGATCGGCAGGGCAGGATTCGCGGGAAACTATAATACAGGGCCGGTTGTTTCTCCAACGAAGCCGCTCGCGCGTCCGCGCCCGCGGTTTGGGGCCGGTGCCGCTGGAAAGGAGGGGCGATGAACTTCATCCGAAAGCCCGGCTGGGCCATTCCCGAGCGGGAGGCCACGCCCGAGGAGGTGTTCTTCGGCCGGCGGAAGTTCCTCATGGGGGCGGCGGGCGCCCTGGCCGGGGGGCTGGCCGGCAGCCTTGCCGGCCCAATGGCCGCCGGGGCCGCCCCGGCGAAGGAGGCGGAGGACAAGACGCTGGGCCTCTACCCGGCCAAGCGCAACCCGGCCTTCACCCTGGACCGCCCCCTGACGGAGGAGAAGGTGGCGGCCCGCTTCAACAACTTCTACGAGTTCGGGGGGAGCAAGACCATCTCCTGGCTCGCCCAGCGCCTGAAGATCCGGCCCTGGCAGGTGAAGGTCGGGGGCCTGGTCCGAAACCCCAAGACCTACGACATCGACGATCTCGTCCGCTCCATGCCGCTCGAGGAGCGCCTGAGCCGCTTCCGCTGCGTCGAGGCCTGGGCCATGGCGGTGCCCTGGACGGGCTTCCCACTCGCCGCTCTGGTCAAGGCGGCCGAGCCCACGAGCGAGGCCCGCTACGTGAAGTTCACCACCTTCTACGACCGCACCGTGGCCCTCGGCCAGATCTGGCCCACCTATCCCTGGCCCTACGTGGAGGCGCTGACCATCGAGGAGGCGATGAACGAGCTCGCGCTGATGGCGACGGGGGTCTACGGCAAGCCCCTCCCCAAGCAGCACGGGGCGCCGCTGCGCCTCATCACGCCCTGGAAGTACGGCTTCAAGAGCATCAAGTCCATCGTCTCGATCGAGTTCACGAAGGAGCGCCCGGTGAGCTTCTGGGAGAAGGTCCAGGCCAGCGAGTACGGCTTCTGGGCGAACGTGAACCCCGGGTTCGACCACCCGCGCTGGTCCCAGAAGACCGAGAAGATGCTGGGGACGGAGGAGGAGCGCCCCACCCTCCTCTTCAACGGCTACGGGAAATGGGTGGCCGCGATGTACCCGGACCTCAAGGACCGCAGGTACTTCATGTAGACCGGACAGGCAGCCTGTAAGGCAAGGGTTCCAGCGGGCTGAAGGAGTTCACAGGAGATACGTACCGCCTCAGCGCGTAACGTCGAAAATCACGGGCCGCGGTACGCCGTACCGTGGAGTTGTTGGTTCGGCTCGTCCTTCTGGTCATGGAAGTGAAACCAACTGAGCAGATGGTCTTTGCCCTCAGTAGTTGGGTCAATGATGCAGACCAGCCGCCTGAGTGGTCGGCGGCAGTCCGAGAACCACCAAGTTATCTCTCGCGTCTTGTTAGAGAAATCATCGCGGTGCATCCAAAAGATGGTGGAGAACTCACTCGGGCCTTCACTCCGAAGTTGCATTTGCTCCGCAAGGGCTCCAGCAATCATGTCAGGAATGGCGAGGAAGTCCTCAATCTGTTGCGATCCGTCGTCACATTTGCTGGTTCCGCACCGGCAATGCCCCAGATTGAACGTTAGGTACTGACTGCTGATCCACCCGAACAACTGAGTCAATTCCCTAACTCTATCGTCGTTGGCTGCTATGCTGTCCTCGTCAGTGAACCACATTACGTTTTGTCCTGGGGCCGCGAGTCCTCCCAGAAGCACACCGAGAACGTGCACAGCGAAGAATGCCTTCTCCAAGGCCGTTGCCTTCCACTTGCGGAACGCTGCGAAGTTGGGATTGGAAATATCCAACGAGGGACGGGCAGCGAAGAGAGACTCACATTTCTTGTTCAACGCAACGGAGAAAGACAGCCCCTCCAAGTTGTTCGCCGCCTCCAGCAAAGGAATCAAGGCTTGTCTGCGTTGCTCGTCACCGAGGCGCTTGAAGGACATGCGCCGCGAGTTTGTGAGATGCTGCCGTCTCACCTCCAACCGTTTTGGCTCCCAGCCGGCCCAGGATTCCAGGGACGTCAGAAGGAAGGAGAAGACGAGGTAGGGTGTGCCGGACGATTCCCCGCTGTAGTCGGACCCTACGAGAAGCGTTGTTGCCGACCGGAGATTGGGTAGGCAATCAACGTACTTAGCGTCCAGACGCAACATCTCCGAGTTCAAGAGGCCCGTAAAAGTTCTCCCTTCCACTTGAACTGGTTTCCATGTTGCGTTGCGCAATGCGATTCTCCGGTCAGCCCAACAATAATTAGCCCGATCCGCCTAAGCCGCGGAATTTATTTCGGCTGCCCGCATGACATGCCGTTGATTCATCGGGCAGGGCCGCGATAACCCCTTCCGTCCCAGCCGGTTGCGTCCGATGCCTTTTTCGCTCCTCCGCCTACGCCTCGTCGAGCACCTCGACCGCCTTGAAGGGCCGGCCCTCCAGGAACTCGAGGCTCGCGCCCCCGCCCGTGCTCACGTGGGAGACCTTCTCGCTCAGGCCCATTTGTTCGATGGCGGCCGCGCTGTCCCCCCCGCCGATGACGGTGGTGGCCCCCTTGGCCGTCGCGGCGGCCAGCGCCTCGGCGACGGCCCGGGTGCCCGCGTCGAAGGGCTTGGTCTCGAAGACCCCCATCGGTCCGTTCCACACCACCGTGCGCGCCTCCTGGATGAGGCGGGAGAACTCTTGGACGGCCTTGGGCCCGATGTCCAGCCCCATCTGGCCCTCGGGCACGTCCCCCTCGACGACCTGGGCGGGCGCTCCGCTCTTGATCTCGGGCGCCGCGACGGCGTCGGCCGGGAGGTGGAGCTTCCCGCCCCCGAGCTTCATCAGGCGGGCCGCCTCGGCGATCTTGTCCTCCTCGACCAGGCTCTTGCCGGTCTTGCGGCCCTGGGCCCGGGCGAAGGTGAACATCATGGCGCCCCCGATGAGGACGTGGTCGCACTTGGCCAGCAAGGCCTCGATGACCCCGATCTTGTCCGAGACCTTGGCCCCGCCCAGGATGGCGGCGAAGGGCCGCCGGGGGCGGTCCAGGGCGTCGCCCAGGTACTTGAGCTCCTTCTCGAGGAGGAAGCCCGCGACCCGGGGCTTGCCCGCCATGAGCTGGGGCACGGTGAGCATGCTGGCGTTGTCGCGGTGGCAGGTGCCGAAGGCGTCGTTCACGTAGACCTCGGCCAGGGAGGCCATCTGCTTGGCGAAGGAGAGCTTCTTCTCCTTCAGGGCGGGGTCCTTCGCGGCGTCCTTGTCCTTGATCTCCTCGGCGGAGTGGAAGCGGACGTTCTCGAGCAGGTAGCATTCCCCGTCCTTCAGGGCCGCGGCGGCGCGCTCGGCCTCCGGCCCCACGCAATCGGGGACGAAGGCGACCGGCCGGCCGAGCAGCTGCTCCAGGCGCTTGGCCACCGGCGCCAGGGTCCACTGTTTGTTGGCCTCCCGGCCGTCCCCCTTGGGACGGCCCAGGTGGCTCGCGAGGAGGAGCCTCCCGCCCCTCTCCAGGACGTGGCGGATGCTGGGAAGCGCCATCCGGATGCGGCGGTCGTCCGTGATGGCGCCGGACTTGTCCTGGGGGACGTTGAAGTCCACCCGCATGAGCACGCGCTTCGAGTGAACGTCGAGGTCCCTGATGGTCTTCTTCGCCATGTCGGTCTCTCTGGGTGAGGGTCGCCGGAAAGGGATGAGGCCGGCCGCGTTGGCTTCCGTTTTTCCAATATAGGACAATCGGGCGTTCGGCACATCATGCGGAGGGCGGTCCGGGCGCGGAGTCCGCGCCCGTCGAGGGCGCTTTATTTTCGGACCAAGGAGGAAAGAGGGTGATCCCCATCGATCTGAGCGGCAAGGTCGCGCTGGTGTCGGGAGGGAGCCAGGGCATCGGCCGGGGGTGCGGGGAATGGCTGGCCAAGGCCGGGGCGGCGGTGGCCCTGGTGGCCCGGAACGGCGAGAAGCTCAACGAGGCGGCCGAGGCCATCCGCAAGGAGGGGGGCCGGGCCGAGGCCATCGCCGCCGACCTGACCCAGCCGGGCAAGTGCGAGTGGGCCGTGAGCGAGACGGTGGCGCGCCTCGGGGGGCTCGACATCCTGGTGAACGTGGCGGGCGTCGCCCGCCGCTCCGATCCGGCCGAGACCACCGACGACGACATCGACACCGCCATCAACCTCAAGGTGCGCGCCGCCGTCCGGATGGTGAAGGAGGCGGTTCCCCACATGAAGGCCCGGGGCGGCGGGAGCATCATCTTCACCCTGGGCCTGAGCCACGTGCACACCTCCGTTTGGCACGGCTCGGGCTCCATGTCGAACGGAATGCTCCTTCCCTACAAGCACCAGCTCGCCAAGCGGGTGGCGCCGTGGAACATCCGCGTGAACGTCGTGAACCCGGGAGCCACCGAAACCCCCCGGATGTCCATCCAGCAGCGGCGGATCGCCGAGATGAGCGGGAAGAGCGTGGACGACGTGGCGCGGGAGCGGCTCGCGAACATCCCGATGGGGCGCTTCGTGCGCGTGGACGACGTGGCGAAGCTGGTGCTCTTCCTGTGCTCGGACATGGCGAGCTACATCACGGGCGAGTCCATCTCGGTGGACGGCGGGGAGAACAACGCGGTGCGGTAGGCCCTCTACCTCCGCTCCAGGGCCTCGCGGAAATCCTCCTCCTTCCCGGGGGAGGGTTTCGCGCCTTCGGGCGCGCCTCCCTTCCGCGCCAGGACGACGCACCAGCCCACCAGCGCGGCGTTCAGGACGAAGAAGAAGAGGAATACCCCCAGGCCCCCCACCCGCGCCGCCTGCTCGTGCAGGGCGTAGAGGCGCTCGACGGGGAGGGAGGCGAGCCGCACCCCCTCGCGCAGCACCGTCATCCCCAGCACCGAGAGCAAAGCTCCCGCCGAGGCGGCCGCGAGGAGGCCAGGCCTCAAGTCCGGCTTGCTCCAGAAGGTCAGCCAGATCCCCGCCTGGAACATCCAGCCGATCAGCGCCAGGCCCAGGTAGGGGGCTCCGGCCCCTCCCGAGGCGAACTCCCGGGCGCCGGGGGGCAGGAGGGTGCCATAGCCGGCGGCCGCGAGGGCGCTCAAGAGGAGCCCGAGCAAGGCGAGGGCGGCCAGGCGGCGGACCTCGGCGGGGGAGCCCACGCCGCCGAGCCACAGCTGCCAGCACACGAGGAGGGCCATCACGGGGATGGTCCCCGCGGCCCAGAGCGAGAGACGGGGGAGGAGGGCGGCGGTCCAGAAGAAATAGGAGCCGGCCCCGAAGAAGGCGGGCCAGGCCCCGGGCTGGAGGCTCAGGAGGTGATTTTCGGTCCAGGAATAGCCGGTGAAGGCGAAGCACAGCCAGGCCGCGAGGGCGAGGGCGCCTCCCCGCCACGCGGGGCCCTCGGCGGCGCGGCGGCTCTTGAGCAGGTAGAGCAGGTAGAAGCCCGCGATGAGGACGGGGAGGATGGCCATCCAGCGGTGGAAGAGCAGGAGGTTCGCCGTGTAGAAGGACCGCTGGTAGAGGATCTGGATGAAGAGCAGGGGCGCCACCCCCGCGGTGATGGCCCCGCTCAGGCCGAGGGGCATCCAGTCCCGCAGCGTCTGGGCGGCGGGACCTTTATGGCGGGGGGCCGAGGGATGGCCGGGCAGAAAGTGAACCGCCGCGAGATACCCCGTCCCCGCCAGCGCGTAGCTCACGAACAGCACGTGAATCACCAGCGTGAGCACGTACAGGGTGAGATAAAAGGCCGTCGGCAGGGGGAAGCCGAAGGGGAAGGGGGCGTTCATTGTTTCCTTTCCCGGTACCAGCCAGGGGAGATACCCGCCTCCTGGAGCCACCGGTCAATCTGCACGATGGTGGCGATCTCGTTCGAGGAGGGCCACTCACTGGGACTTCCCGCCTTGGCCCAGGCGATCATTTGCACCAGGGCCTCCAGCTCGTCCGCCGTCCCGGAGAAGGGGGGCATGAAGGGCTTCGTCTGCTGGAGCTTGGCGATGTTCAGGCGCATCTGGTCGGGGGTCCAGGTGCCCGCCAGGTGCACCAGGCCGTTCGCGCCGCTCAAGGTGTGGCAGACGCTGCACTGGAACCGGAAGACCTTGGCCCCCAGCCGCACCTGGTCGTTGGGGTAGCGGGCCGCGTCACGCAGGGGGTAGGGGTCCCGCGTGACTGAGCCGATGCGCCGCAGCTCCGCGATCTCGTCCGGCTTGATGGAGTTGGAGAACAGGGCCGCCCGGATGGTGTAGGGCTTCCGCACCCCCTCCCGGACGAACTCGCCCCCGCCCGTCGCGACGAAGGCCAGGCCCAAGAGGAGGGTGGCCGTGGCCCCGTTGATGGTGAGCCGCTGGAGATTCAGGCCGATCAGGGCGTAGAGGCCGACGAAGAGGGATGCCCCCGCCGCCACCCCCGTGAAGAGCGTCATGGCGGCGCTCCCTCCCAGCGCCCAGGCCCGGCTGTCCGGGGGAAGGGTATAGAGATACCACAGGCCCAGGAAGGGCATGAGGACCATGGGGATCAGGAAGTGCGCCGCGCGATGGATGACGGCGTCCCGCTGGGCGAGGCTCAGGCGGGGGTGGGCGTTCACCACCACGCAGGCGACCAGGGCGGCGATGCTCGTCGAGGCGAAGGTCCGGTAGAGCAGGGAGGGCCAGAAGCTCGGATTGAAGAAGCCCGCCCACACGTTCCCGCCGGGCGCCCAGCCCCCCGGTGTGAGCTGCCAGGAGAGAATGCCGTTGACCCAGAAAAGGCTGAACCAGGCGGCCACGGAATAGAGGACCAGAAGGCGCATCCGGGCGGGATCGGAGAGTCCGGCGCCGTGGCGGTAGTAGGCGTAGCCCGCGGCGATCTCCAGGCAGAAGAAGGTCCACTCGGTCGCCCAGATCCAGTGGAACTCCTCCACCATCATGCCGATGGTGCGCGGGCTAATCTGGATAGCGGTGAACCACATCCCTACGCCGGTGAGGGCGCCGGTGACGAAGCTGACGAGGACGAGGAACTTGAAGTAGCCGTCCAGAGCCTCCCGGGCTGCGGGCTCGCGGCCCGTCTGGGAGAGCCACTGGAAGTAGCACATGAGCATCCCGCCCCCGATCGCGAACTGGGCGAGGAAGACGTGGAAGATGCCGAGCCCGCCGATGATCATGCCCTTCATGGCGGGCCCGAAATCATTGATGGGGTAGTACGGGAACTCCATGCGCGGCGGTATCCTCAAGGTGCGAGGCCCAGGCGGGCCCGGCTACTTTACCACCGCGCGCCGGTGAGGTACATATGGACGGGGTTCCTCACTACGCCGAGAAAATCGCCACCAGAAGCGGGAGCGCGGGATGCGCGCCCGCGGGAGGGAGAGATGACGCCAGCGCAGGCGCCGGCCGCCCTGTCCGCCTGGAACATGGAGTTCGTGGGATACCACGGGCTGGAGGATCGGCCCGCCTTCAAAATTGCCATGCAGGAGAAGAACGGCCGCTTTTATCTGTATTTGTCCTGCTTCTGGGTGAGCGGCTGGAGCGTGCTGGACGTCACCGACCCGGCCTCGCCCCAGTATTTGCGCTTCATCCCCGGCCCCGGCAACACCTGGACCCTCCAGGTCCAGGTGGCCGATGGCCTGCTCGTCACCTCGCTCGAGAAAATTCCGCCCGGTTGGGGCCCCCGGCCGGACGATCCTCCCGAGAAGGAGGGTGTCTTCATCTGGGACGTGGACACGGACCCTTCCTCCCCCCGGCTCCTCTCCCACTGGGAGACCGGCGCCCAGGGCACCCACCGCAACTTCTACAATGGGGGCCGCTATGCCCACCTCTCGGCCTACTGCCCCGGCTACGACGGCAACATCTACCGGGTCATCGACCTCCAGGACCCCTCCCGGCCCAAGGAAGCCTGCCGCTGGTGGCTTCCCGAGCAAGAGAAAAAAAGCGGCGGCGTCACCCATGGCGGCGGGGAGGGGAGGCGCATCTTCCAACACGGCCCGGCCCACGCCGAGGGGGGGAGGGTCTACCTCCCCTATGCCGGGGGCGGCATGGTCGTCCTGAACATCGAGGACATCTCCTCCCCCAAGTTCATCAGCCGGCTGAACGTGCACCCGCCGCTCGGCAGCACCCTGGCCATGCACACCATCTATCCCTACCTGAAGCGGGGCATCGCCATCGCCAACAGCGAGGCGCTCAAGGAGAACTGCGACGAGCCGCTCAACTACGCGGCGGTCATCGACATCAAGGACGAGAAGAGCCCCCGGCTCATGAGCCTCTTCCCCGTGCCGGATCCCCCGCCGGGCTACAGCCACAAGAACTTCTGCGAGCGGGGAGGGCGCTTCGGCCCGCACAACCAGCACCACGCGCAGGGGCTCCCCTGGATGGAGCAGCGGGACGATCGCGTCTATCTCACCTACTTCAACGCGGGCCTGCGGGTGTACGACCTCCTGGACCCGGTCCATCCGCGGGAGATTGCCTACTACGTCCCCTCGGACCCGGACCGGCGGCTGGGCATGCTCCCCAAGACCCTCGTCACCCAGAGCGAGGACGTCCTCGTGGATCGGCGGGGCTTCATCTACGTGACCGACAAGAACCACGGCCTCCATATCCTTCGCTGCACAGCCTAGGGGAAGGCCCCAAGGAGAGACGAATGAAGATCATCGACCTCAGCCGCGAGATCTACCACCGGACCCCCCAGTACCCGGGCCAGCCCTCCATCATCGTGGGGATGTGGAAGGACCACGACGAGGCCTTCCGCGACTCGGGCAACGTGTGGGGCAACGCCGTCATGTATTTCTCGATGCCCGACCACGGGACGACCCACCTAGACGCGCCCCGCCACTTCCACAAGACCGGGACGAGCATCGACAAGTTCCCGCTCGAGCGCTGCATCGTCCCGGGCGTGTGCCTGGACTTCCGCCACATGGCCCCCCGGGCCGAGATCACGCCCAAGCACCTCGAGGAGGCGGCGGCGAAGGCGGGCGCGCCCATCCCCAAGGGGGGCACCGTCCTCCTCTGCACCGGCCATCACGCCCGCACCTTCCCCAAGCCGGCCTACAACACCGACAACCCGGGAGTGAACGTCGCCGCCACCGAATGGCTGGCCAAGCAGGGGATCGTGAGCTTCGGCATCGATTCCATGCGCCCGGGGCCAGAGGGGAGCGTCAATTCGCTCGTTCACAAGGCCTGCCACGAGCTGGGCATCACCCACATGGAGAGCCTCGTCAATCTGGAGGAGCTCGTCGGGAAGGGCCAATTCCAGTTCATCGGCCTGCCTCTCAAGATCAAGGAGGGGACCGGAAGTCCCATCCGGGCCGTGGCCATTCTGGAAAATTAGCCGTTTTTCGGGCTAAATTCGGACAAAGGGCCGGGCAAAAGTTTTCTTTTCGCTTTTTGTCCGCCATGGTAGGATAGCGGGAACTGATTTTCTGCTCCCCCCTCGCCCAGGGGATAGGCTCCGCCGCCTTCCTGCCCGCCTATGGCCAAGCCCTCCGATCTCAAGGAAGTGGGGAAGCGCATCGCCCAGGCCCGCAAGAAGCGGGGCCTCAACCCGAACCAACTGGCCCGCAAGGCGGACATCTCCTGGGCCAATCTCATCCGCTACGAGGAGGGGAAGAACGAGCCGGGGGCGGGGAAGCTCCTCCGCATCGCCGATGCCTTGGGGGTGACGGTGGACTGGCTTCTGGGCCGGGACGGGGCCGCCGAGCAAGAGGAGGCGCGGCCCCTCGACGTGGCGGTCCGGGTCGCGGACGGGGTCCAGGGGCCCGGGCGGCTGCGGGATGTGGACTTCCGGGCCGTGCCCCTCGTATCCGGTTCCATCGCCGCCGGGAAGAGCCGCATCGTGGAGGAGGCGATCGAGGAATACGCCCTCATCCACGTCTCCCAGCTCGGGAGGCGGGGGGACGTGGTCGCCGTCCGGGTGAGCCGCGAGATGGGGCGGAGCATGCTCCCCCTCATCCAGCCCGGGGCGGTGGTCGCCATCGACCGCCGGGACAAGGTCATCACGCCGGAGGGAATCTACGCCGTGCGCGACGAGGCGGGCGGCTGCACCCTCAAGCGGCTCCAGTGGACGCCGCCCCGGCTGTGGCTCATTCCGGAGAACCGCGACGAGCCCGTCTCCCACCTCGACCTTCCGGACGAGGACCCCGGGGCGCGCATCGTGGGGCGGGTGGTGTGGGCCTACCAGCCGTTCGTGTAAGCAAAAAAGCCGGGGGCGGCGGCCCGCCCCCGGCTTCGTGCTTTCTGCCGGCTAGTTCTGCATCAGCTCCTGGACCTTCTTCGTGAACGCCGGGAGAACCTTCCTGTAGTCCCCCACCACGCCATACTTGGCTCGCTGGAAGATGGGCGCCTCGGGGTCGGTGTTGATGGCCACGATGTTCTTGCTGGGCCCGGCCCCCACCATGTGCTGCATGGCGCCCGAGATGCCGACGGCGATGTAGAGGTTGGGGCTCACGATCTTGCCCGTCTGGCCCACCTGCATCGGGGTGGTCGCCCAGCCGGCGTCCACGGCGGCCCGGCTGGCCCCCACGGCCGCCTTGAGCACCTTGGCCAGGTCCTGCAGGTAGGAGAAGTTCTCGGCCCCGCCCAGGCCCCGGCCGCCGCTCACGACGATCTCGGCGTCCTCCAGGCGCACGCCCTCGGCCTCCACCCGCTTCGTCTCGACGAAGCTCATCTTGAGTGCGCCGGCCTCCACCTTCACATCCAGGCCCGCGAGCTCGCCCGCCCGGCCCTCCTGGACATCCGAGAGGGGGAAGGCCTTGGCGCGCGTGCTGGCCACGGCGAGCGCCTCGGTGCGGGAGCGGACGTGGCTGACCGCGCTCCCGCCGAACACCGGCCGCACGGCCGCCAGCCGCCCGCCCTCGATGGAGAGGTCGGTGCAGTCGTGGGCGTAGCTCGCGCCCCGCCGGAAGGCGATGCGGGGCGCCACGTCCCGCCCGACCGCGGTGTTGGCCACCAGAAAGATGGCGGGCGAAACCTGGCCCACCGCGGCGTCCACCACCTGGGTGTAGACGGCGTTGGTGTAGTCCGTCAGGTGCTCGGATTCGGCCGCGATGACCTTGTCCGCCCCCAGGGCGATGAGGCCCTTGGCCAGATCCTTCGTGCCCGGGCCGCCCAAAAGAACGGCGACGAGCGAGCCGCCCGTCTCCTTGGCCAGCTTCCGGCCGACCCCGCACAACTCGCTGCTCACCAGGGCGAGGCGATCCCCCGCCCGCTCCGCCAGAATCAGGACATCCTTTGACATCCGGTTTGCCTCCTTAGTTAGATGATCTTGTCCGCCCGGAGGCGCAGGGCGAGGTTTGCAGCCGCTTCCTCCAGCGTTTCGCCCGTGATGAATTCGCACTGCCCCGTGAAGACGGGCTTATAAAGCCTGGTGAGTTCCATGGTGGCCGCCGCCGCCCCGACGCTGGCCGCGTCCAGCCCCAAGTCCGCCGCCTTCCAGAGGGGGATCTGCTTGCGCGAGGCGGTCAGGATCCCCTTCACCGAGGGGAGGCGGGGCGTGTTCATCTCATTGCTGATGGTGAGGAGGCAGGGCGTCGACACGTCCACGACCTCCACGCCGTCCGCGAGCGCGCGCTCGCAGCGGAGGCCGCCGTCCTTCACCTCGATCGTCTGGAGCTGGGTGACGCTCGGCAGGTTGAGCGCCTCGGCCAGGGCGAGCGGGGTCGCGCCGTAGCTCCAGTCGCTGCTCAAGCGGCCGCAGAGGATGAGGTCGAAGGCGCCGATTTTCCGGATGGCGGCGGCCAGGGCGCGCGCCACGCCGAAGGCGTCGGAGCCGTCGAAAGCCTGGTCCTGGAGCAGGACGGCCTCGTCGCAGCCCATGGCGAGGCATTTCTTGAGGGCGTCCTTGGCCTTCTCGCCGCCCACCGTGACGACGGTGATCTTGCCGCCCTTGGACTCCTTGAGCTGGATGGCGGCTTCCACGGCGTTCTCGTCGAAGGTGCTGATGACGGGCGGGACGTTCGCCGGGGGCACCACCATCATCTTCTCTTCATCCACCTTGAAATCGCGAGGCGGGATGTCGGGGTCCTGCACTTGCTTGATGCACACAACGATGTCCACCGATTCGCTCTCCTTCGTGTCAACGTTCCCAGGGGCCGCGGGGGTAGGGTTCGATAACCTCTTGGTCCATGACCCTTACGAAAACCGGACTAACAGGTAGATTATGTTGGGTATGAAATGGCGTCAACCCGCGACCGCTGCCCTTTCTGGGACGATTCGCCCCGTTTGACAGCGAAAAAAGGGCACCCCTAAGATGGGTGAGCGCCCTTGGCCCCTCTTAGGGTCTGGAATTTTCCCGGCCAAGGGCGGCCATTCGGCCCCCATCTCCAGCCTGAACGACCCGGGAGAGAGCGTCCCCATGCCCGATATTACGCAGGAGCAGATTGTCGAAGCGCTGAAAAAAGTGAAAGACCCCGACCTGGGGAAGGACCTTGTGGCCCTCAAGATGGTCAAGGACATCACCATCTGCGCCGACGCCGTGGCCTTCACCCTGGAGCTGACCACCCCGGCCCATCCCCGGAAGGAGAAGTTCCTGGAGGATTGCCGCCTCGCCGTTGGCTCCCTGCCGGGGGTGAAGACGGTCAACGTCCGCCTCACGAGCCACGTCGCGGCCCGGCCCGCCGTCCAGGGGAAAATGTCCATCCCCGGAGTGAAGAACATCATGGCCGTGGCGAGCGGCAAGGGCGGGGTGGGGAAGTCCACCGTGGCGGCGAACCTGGCCCTCTCGCTGCACCTGGACGGGGCGAAGGTCGGCATCCTCGACGCCGACATCTACGGCCCGAGCCAGCCCCTGATGCTGGGGATCCAGGGGGAGAGGCCCCTCGCCGCGGACGACAACAAGATCTACCCCCTCAAGGCCCACGGGGTGAAGGTGATGTCCATGGGCTTCCTCGTGGGGGAGGACTCCCCCGTCATCTGGCGCGGCCCCATGGTGATGAAGGCCCTGGTACAGTTCCTGGGGGACACGATCTGGGGCGAGCTCGACTACCTCGTGCTCGACCTCCCGCCCGGCACCGGGGACGCCCAGCTCACCATCGTCCAGCAGGTCGCCCTGGCCGGGGCGGTGATCGTGACGACCCCGCAGGACATCGCCTTGCTCGATGCCCGCAAGGGCCTCCAGATGTTCCGCAAGACGGACGTTCCCATCCTGGGCATCATCGAGAACATGAGCCACTACCTGTGCCCCCAGTGCGGCCACCGCGAGGACATCTTCGACACGGGCGGGGGCCAGCGGGCGGCCGATCGGTACGAGGTCCCCTTCCTGGGCGCCATCCCGCTGGACATCAAGGTCCGCCTCGGAGGGGACCGCGGGACGCCCGTGGTGGCGGGGGAGCCGGACAGCCCCATCGCCCGCGCCTTCCGCGAGGCCGCGCGGAACGTGGCCCTCCAGGTGGCCATCCACAACTCCTCGGCTCCCTTCACGGTGCCCGAGCTCAAGATCATCGGCTAAACGGAAAAGGCGGGGCCGGGCGCCGCGCCCGAAGCCGGCCGGCGCGTCTGCGGAAAGAGGGGAGCGATGAGCGGCAAAGGACCGTTGGGGATCGCATTCATCGGGCTGGGCTGGTGGGGCGAGGTGCTCGCCGAGGCCGCCCTTGCCTCAAAGGAAATCCGCGTGACGGGAGGTTTCGCCCGCACGCCCGCGAGCCGGGAGGCATTCGTCCGGAAGTTCGGCGGGCGCGACTTTTCCTCACTGGACGATCTCCTCAAGGACAAGGACACCGAGGCGGTCGTCATCGCCTCGGCGAACAGCGTCCATCGGGAGCAGGCCGTCGCGGCGGCAAGGGCCGGAAAGCACGTCCATCTCGAGAAGCCCATGGCCCTCAGCGTCTCGGACGCCAAGGCCATTGACGCCGCCTGCAAGGAGGCGGGCATCCGCCTCCACATGGGGCAGAACTTCCGCCGCTGGCCCATGTTCCGCAAGGCGAAGGAGGTGGTCGGCAGCGGGACGCTGGGGACGGTGAGCCTCATCGTCGCCTCCTTCTCCAACAACCACGGCCTGACCGCCGGGCCCCAGAGCATGCGCTGGGATCCGGTCGAGAACCCGGGCGGCCCCCTCTACAGCTACACCATCCACCTGGGCGACACGCTGGAATATCTGTTCAGCGAGGTGGCCGAGGTGAGTGCCGGCACCGCCAAGGTGGGCGGGCCCAACCGCACTGAGGACGCGGCGGCGGCGGTCTTCCGCTTCCGCAGCGGGGTCATGGCCGCCGTCTCCGGCAGCT
The DNA here is from genome assembly GCA_016192135.1 of Candidatus Tectomicrobia bacterium. Lineage (NCBI taxonomy): Bacteria > Pseudomonadati > Candidatus Tectimicrobiota > Candidatus Tectimicrobiota bacterium. The sequence continues at coordinate 44,667 of JACPUR010000024.1, forward strand.
ACGTCGCCCCCTTCAACTTCCTCTTCGACATCCACGGCACCGAGGCCAACCTGAGCCTCTCGACGGCCTTCATGCCCCGCCTCCAGCGCTCCGTCGGCAAGATGGGCGGCATCGAGACCGAGACGCTCGACGTGGGCTGCGACTTCGTGGAGGGCCGCAACCGGGCCAACCGGGAGCAATTCGTGGACTTTGCCCGCAGCATCCGGGAGGGGAAAGACCCCGAGGTGACCGGCGTCCACGGCATCCGCGCCCTGGCCATCATGCGGGCCATCCTCAAGAGCCACGCCGAGCGCCGCGCCGTCTCTGTGGACGAGATCCTCGAGCGGGACTGACGGTTCAGGGCCTAGGCAGGGAAAGGAGCGAGCGGCGTGGCCAAAGTGATACTCATCGACCCTCTCTATGAAACCCCGCAGTGGAATGTGGGCAAGGACTGGCTCGGCGCCGGGCACGAGGTGGTCCGGCCCTCCGCCTACACCCCCACGGCTATCATGCCGCTCCTGCCGGACGCGGAAGGTATCCTCACCGTCTTCAAGCCCGTGACGGCCCAGATGATGGACGCCGCCCCGCGCCTGCGGGTGATCGCAAAGCCGGGGGCGGGCGTGGACAACGTTGACACCCCGGCGGCGACCCGGCGGGGCGTGATGGTCTGCAACGCCGAGGGCGTGCGGGGGCTGTCGGTGGCCGAGCATGCCTTCTTCCTCATGCTCTACCTCGCGCGCCACGCCTGGATGAAGGACGATCAGAAAGCCTGGGAACACATGGCGGCCGTGCAATTGAGCGGCAAGAGCCTGGGCATCGTCGGGCTGGGAGACATCGGGCGCCGGGCGGCCCGCATCGGGCACGGGTTCGGCATGAATATCCTCGTCAACACGCGCACGCCGGACCCAGGCTACGTCCCGGGCGTGCCGATGGAGTTCATCTCCTTCGGCCAGATGCTCCCCCGGGCGGATTTCCTCGTCCTGTGCATGCCGCTCACGGCCGAGACGCGGGGAATGATCCGGGCCGAGACCCTGGCGCGGATGAAGAAGGAGGCCATCCTCATCAACGTCGCGCGCGGCCCCGCCGTGGTGACGGACGACCTCCTTCACGCGCTTCAGGCCCGCGCCATCGCGGCCGCCGGCCTGGACGTGACCGACCCCGAGCCTCTCCCGGACGACCATCCGCTCCGCTTCCTGCCGAACGTCCTCATTACCCCGCACCACGCTTCCCGCACGCCCGAGTGCCAGCAGGCGGCCATGGACCGGACGGCGGAGAACATGCGGCTCGCCCTGGCGGGGCGGCGCCCCGTCAACCTGGTGAACCCCGAGACGTTCACGAGCGCCCCGCGGTAAGGCGCTTCGAGCGGAGGGCCGTGTGCCCGTCGAATTTGCGGCGCTGATCCCCGCCTTCTTCTTCTCGCTATCGGGCATCATGACCCGCCGGGGGATGGAGGGGAGCAACCCCCAAACGGGAAGCCTCGTGGTCGTGGAGGTGAACTTCGTTGTCTTCACGGCCTCGCTCCTGGCCGTGGATTTCTCGGGTTTGGGCTTCTCCTGGTACTGGCTTTCGTTCCTGGCGGCGGGGGCGGTTTCTCCGGCGCTTTCCCTGCTCCTGATGTTCCGCTCCATCGACAAGATCGGCGTGGCTCCCACCAGCTCGCTGGCCAACGTGAACGCCTTCTTCGGGGCCGCCTGGGCGTTCGTTATTCTGGGCGAGCGCCCCGCGCCCATCATCTGGGCGGGGATTGCGCTCGTGGTCGCGGGGATGTACTTCATCTCGGGCGGCGGGGCGGGACGAGTGAAGCCCCGCGACATGCTTCTCCCGCTGTCCTCGGCCGCCTGCTTCGGGTTGGCCCATACGCTGCGGAAGCTGGGTTTCCTGGGATACGAGCCGCTCCTGTTCGAGGCGTTCCTCCAGGGGCTGGCGGCGGCCGTCGCGTCACCCATCCTGTTCCGTTTGGGAGGGACAGCCCGGCCGCTCGCCCTCAACCGCCGGTCGCTCGGGTTCTTTCTCCTGGCGGGCCTGAGCCAGGCGGCGGCCCAGCTCGGCGTGCTGTACGCGCTGCGGCGGGGCATGGTGGCGGTGATTTCTCCCATTGTCTCGACGGCGCCCCTGTTCACCATCCTGCTGACGCCCCTTCTCCTGCGCGGGCGCGAGAAAATCACAATAAGACTGCTCCTGAGCGCCCTGCTCATCGTGGCGGGGGTGGTCCTGGTGACTTCGCGCAGGTAGGGTGTACATCCGGTTGACACGGGGCGTTTGAGGTAGATAATCGAATAAAGGGAAGGGCGGCTGGTGCGTCCTCTCGTTCGTCCGGGAGGCCGAAAATCAAAGACCGGGGGGACAAATTACCGGCCCCGCTGCCGGCCCTCCAGAGGAGACGACCCGTGCCCGCATCTCCTGCCGCTGGCGCGGCCGAAATCCTGCGCGAAATCTATGCCGAGGCCGAGTACGGGGTCACGTTCCGTCTCTGGGATGGAACGGAAGTCCGGGTCGGCCGGCAGGTTTGTCCCGTGACGGTGACATTCCGTTCTCCCTCGGCGCTGCGCCGCGTCCTCGTCAACCCCACCGTGAGCGAATTCGCCGAGGCCTATTCGGAAGGCGATCTCGACATGGATGGCGATCTCATCGCTTCCATGCCCGCGGCGGACGCCTTCGAGGAGATCGACATCCCCATCTGGAGGCGCCTCGTGCTCGCGGTGAAGCTGAGGAGGCTCGGGGAATGAGCGGGTGGGACGTCATCGTCGTCGGCGGAGGGCCGGGAGGCAGCACGGCGGCCTGGCGCCTCGCGCGGGCGGGGAAGAAGGTCCTCGTCCTCGACGCGGCGAAGTTCCCCCGGGTGAAGCTCTGTGCGGGCTGGGTAACCAAGAACGTGCTGGCGGACCTGGAGTTGAATCCGGCCGCCTATCCCCACACCATCCAGCCCTTCGAGGCCGTCTATGTGAGCTGCGGGGGCCCCTTGAGGGAGACCCGCTGGCGGGAGCCGGCCAGCTACGGGATCATCCGCAAGGAGTTCGATGCCTTCCTGCTCCGCCGGGCGGAGGCGGCGGGCGCCGTGGTCCGCGAGGGTGTCCGGGTGAAATCCGCCTGGGAGGCGGGCGATGGGGTGCGGGTCGAGGCGGATGAGATATACGAGGCGCGGGCCGTCATCGGGGCCGGCGGCCATACCTGCCCGGTGGCCCGGGCCCTTGGCGGGGTGTCGGACGAGGAGGCGGTCGTCCTGACCCAGGAGAGCGAGACGCTGGTGGGGGAGGATGTCCTGCGCCGCGTCGCGCCCCACTACGGGCTGCCCGAGCTCTTCGCGGAGCCCGACTTCAAGGGCTATGCGTGGTACTTCACCAAGGGCGGGTTCCTGAACATCGGGGTGGGCTGCATCGGCAAGAATCCGAGCGTGCACAAGCGCCTCGAGGCGCTGATGGCGCTCCTTGAGGAGAGCGGCCGGGTTCCCCGCGGCGTCCCGCTCGCACCCTTCAGGGGGCATGCCTATTCGGTCCGGCGGTGCGCCGTCCGCCGGGCGGCGGGCAGGCGTTTCCTCCTGGTGGGGGATGCGGCCGGCCTGGCCCGGGACTTCAGCGGGGAGGGCATCGGCCCCGCCGTGCGCAGCGCCACCCTCGCCGCCGATGCCCTGGTGAAATGGCTCGAGGGCGGGGGCGCCCTCGAGGACTATGCCGCCCGGATCGAAACGCTCTACGGCTCGGGCGAGCGCGGCGTGGGCACTTGGCTCGCCGGCTTCCTGCCGGAGGGCGTGGTGCGCGCGGTGGCCAAGAGAATCTGCGGCAACGCGTGGCTGCGCCGGAAAGTGGTGCTCGAAGGAGCTTTCGGCATCGGCTGAGCCGCCATCGGGAGAGGATCATGATCCGGACGCGAAGCAAGGAATTCGACGCCGAGGCGATCTCCCACCATTACGACCTCTCCAATGAGTTCTACAAGACGTTCCTGTGCGAGAACATGGTGTACACGTGCGCGTACTACCGGACGCCGGACGGCGACCTCGCCCAGGCGCAGCGGGACAAGATGGACCTCGTCTGCCGGAAGCTCCGCCTCTCGCCCGGGGAGGACTACCTGGACATCGGCTGCGGGTGGGGGAGCCTCGCCATCTGGGCCGCCAAGCATTACAGCGTGAATGCCTCGGCCTTCACCCTCTCGCGGGCGCAGGCCGAGTACGGCCAGGAGTGGGCCCGCCGGGAGGGGATCGAAGACCGCTGCCGCATCTACCACATGGACTACCGCGACTTCCCGGTCGAGCGTACTTTCTCCAAGATATCCGCCATCGGCATCATCGAGCACGTCGGCATTCCGAATTACTCGATGTTCTTCTCCTCCGTCCGGTCGCGTCTGCGCGACGGCGGCCTGTTCCTCAACCACGGGATCACCTGCAATAAGTTCTGGAAGCCCACCAGCCAGACGGACTTCCTGCTCAAGTACGTCTTCCCGAACGGAGAGCTGGACAACATCACCCACATGATGGACGTGATGGAGCGGGAGGCGTGGGAGATACTGGACGTGGAGAACCTCCGTCTTCACTACGCCCGGACCTGCCGCCACTGGCTCGAGCGCCTGGAGGCGAACGAGCGGCGCATCGTTGGAATGGTAGGGGAGAAGAAGTACCGCATCTACCGCGTCTGGCTCGCCTGTTCTTCGAGCGCCTTCTACGCGGGCTCCCTCGGCCTCTACCAGGTGCTGCTCCAGAAGCACCAGATCAGCCGCCGCTTCGACCCGCCCTCGACGCGGGGGGATATCTACCGCTTTTCGGAGGATTCATTTTAGGCCGAGTACTCGCCCACGTACCCGGCTTCAAGGAAGAAAGGAACCGCGCATTTTTCGGCCCGCCTGGTTTTGCCCCGGCCCCATGCTCCAGAGCATGTGGGGAGCGCTTTTCCGCCGGCCCGGTGTCTTCCCCTGGCGTCGCGAGCGCTGGTCCACCCCGGACGGGGATTTCCTCGACCTGGACTTCCTGGGCCCGCCGTGCGCCGGCGCGCCCACCCTCCTGGCTCTACACGGCATGGAGGGTTCCTCTGCTTCCCACTACATCCAAGGACTGGCGGGTGAGGCTTTCCTCAAGGGATGGGGTTTCGCCGCCCTGAATTTCCGCTCCTGCAGCGGGGAGTTCAATCTCAAGCCCCGTTATTATCACAGCGGGGAGACCGAAGATCTCCAATTCGTCGTCGGCAAGCTCCTGCAGCGCCTGGAGGGGCCCCTGCTGCTGGCGGGCTTCTCGCTTGGGGGAAGCGTCTTGCTCAAGTGGCTGGGGGAGCGGGGGGAGGGGATTCCCGCGCCGGTGCGGGGAGCGGTCGCCATCTCGGCCCCCTTTTCCCCGGGGGAGTGTGCGCGGCGCCTGGATTCGTTCCTGGGGACCGCATTCCGATGGAGTCTCTTGTCCACGCTCCGGGCGAAGTGCCGCGACTTCGCGCTCCGCCACCCGGACGTGCTGGACCCGGAGCGGGTCAGGCGCATCCGGACCATCGCGGAGCTGGACCGATGGTATATCGCGCCCCTGCATGGTTTCGCCAACGAGCAAGATTATTACGACCGCACCAGTTGTCTCGGGTACTTGGCAAATATCCGGGTGCCCGCGCTCCTGCTGAGCGCGGCGGACGATCCCATCGTTCCCGCCTCCTGCTTTCCGCACGGCGCCGTGCGGGGCTCGGGCTGGCTGACGGGCGAGCTCCTCCCCCGGGGCGGCCACATGGGCTTCGTGTCGGGGCGGGATCCCAGGGCGCCGGTCTTCTGGGGGGAGCGCCGGGCGGCCGCCTTTCTCGCAGGGTGCGCCGGCAATGGGGGCGGCTAGACGCTACGTCAGCGACTTGCGGATGTGGTTGTACACCTCCCGGCTGAAGACCATGCGGGCGTGGCCGAGGTTCTCCACGGTGATGTTGATGACGCCGTCCCTTTCCCAGCGCGCGTTGTCGTTCGGGATCACCAGCTCGTCGAAGGTCGAAGCGATCGCCACGGCCCCCATGCCTTCCCGAAGCCCCGCCCCGTCCAGCGAGCGCAGGAGCTCCCCGTCCGGACGGAGCTGCCGCCCCGACGCGTAAATCGAGAACCGCCACAGCTCGCTGCCCCGGTGGGGCGTCCCGATGGTCACGACCCGGCGGATCGGATGGGTGCCCTCGTTCATCTGCATGTAGCGCCGGGCGATCAGGCCGCCCAGGCTGTGCGCCACCAGGTCGAGCTCCTCGTAGCCGTGCTCCTGGCGGATCCTCTCGATGAACATGCTGAGCTGGCGAGCGTAGCCGTCGATGAGCCGTCCCGGGGGCCAGTAGGTGAAGAGGTGAACCGTCCTTCCTTCCCGCCGGAGTCTCAGGGCCAAGGGCAAGAGGGCGAGCCCGCGCATCCCCATCCCGTGGATGAGGATCACCGGCCGCCCTGTGGCGGACGGCGGGGAAAAGTGCGTCGGCTCAAACGACCGCGCGGCCGATTTGGAGCCGAAGCGCTCGAGAAGCCACCGGAGGCCGGTAATCACGAAATCCGCCCCGGTCAGCACCAGCATGGCGAGGTGGCTCGCCATCTCCGCCAGGATGGGGAGGACGAGCCGGGGCGAGAATTCCCAGATGCTGTGTTCCTCGCCCCGGCGCTTCGCCTCCTCGTACCAGCGAATGGAATATGTGAGGACGTGAAAGATGATGAACAGGAACAGGAAGATATACAGGAGCAACTCGAGCAGCCCCATGCCGCGGTCCTCCCTGCCGGTGTGGACAACCGTGGCGGCCCGGCCGGAGCGGCCGGCCCAGAACGGAAGGATAGGATAACGGGGAACCGCCGCCGTGGGAAGAGGGCCTTTTCAGGATATCCTTTGGAAGCTGCGGGAGCGGGTCTGCTCCGTCCGGGAGAAGGCGCAGGCAATGAGGCGGTCCAGCATGTCCGGGTATGAAATCCCGGCGGCCTGGATCATTTTCGGATAGCCGCTGAGGGGGGTGAAACCGGGCAAGGTGTTCACCTCATTGATGTAAATTTCGCCAGTCCGCTCCCGGAAGAAGCAGTCCACGCGGGCCAGGCCCGAGCAGCCCAGGGCCAGGAAGGCCGCGCGCGCATGGGAGCGGAGGCGGTCCGCGACGCTTTCGTCCAGGGGAGCGGGGATGAGGATGTCGGTCAGGCCGGGGGTGTACTTGGCGCGGTAGTCGTACCAGCCCGTCTTGGGCCGCACCTCCGCCAGGGGGCTCGCCAGGATATCCCCCACCGAGGGCCCCTCCAGAATCGAGCACTCCACCTCGTGGCCCTGGGCCTCCTCCTCGACGAGCACCTTGACGTCGTAGCCCATGGCGTCGGCCACGGCGCGCTCGAGCTGGTCCGGGTTCTCCACGCGGTGGACGCCCACGCTGCTGCCGAGCGAGGCGGGCTTGACGAAGACGGGGAAGGTGAACCGCGACTCCACCTCCGCCAGGATGCCCCGCTTGTCCGATTCCCATCGTCCCTTGGTGACCGTCACGGTGGGGAGCATCGGGAGCCCCGCGGCGCGGAGGACGGCCTTGGTGATCCCCTTGTCCATCGAGACGGCCGAGGCGGTGCAGCCCGAGCCCACGAAGGGGATGTCCGCCAGCTCCAGAAAGCCCTGGAGGGTGCCGTCCTCGCCGAAGGTGCCATGGATCATCGGGAAGAAGGCGTCCACGCGGGCGGCTTCCGAGCCGTCCGTCCCGAGGAGCGCCGGGCGCCCCGGGGCGGGGGAGAGGAGCACCTCGCGACCTTCGGCCGCCGCCGCCCTGGGCCCGGGCAGGAGAATCCACCGGCCCTCCCGGCTCACCAGGAGGGGCAGCACCTCGTAGCGCTCCCGGTCGAGCGCCTCCATGACGGCGCGGCCCGAGGCGAGGCTCACGTCGTGCTCGGCGGAACGCCCGCCGAAGATCACGCAAATCCGTTTCCTGCTCTGGGCTGCCATGTCGCCGGCCGTTCCTCTTGAGGGCGGAGGGCTCAGCGGATGAGCCGGGAGAGGGCCTTGAAGTCCTCGGTCCCGGCCACCCGGAGAAGATCGAAGAGCGCCTGCTCGGCGGTGGTCGGCACCGCTCCGGCCCGCTCGAGCGCCGCGAGCCCGGTGCGCCAGTTGAGCTTGGAGCGGGAGCAGAGGGCGTCCGCCACGGCATGGACGATGAAACCGTTCTCCATCAGGTCCAGGGCGGTCTGGTAGCAGCACACGTGGGTCTCGGCTCCCGTGAGGAGCACCTTGGTGCGGCCCAGGCTCCGGAGGCGCTCCATGAAGCCCTCGGCGCCGCAGCAGCTGAACGACATCTTGGGGAGGGGGGCGGTCCCCTGCGGGAGGGCGGAGGCCACCTCGCCGAGGGTGGCGCCCAGCCCCTTGGGGTACTGCTCGGTCACGATTGCCGGGAAGCCCAGCCGCTTGCCTGCCTCGATGAGGGCCTGGATGCGCCCGATGACCTGCGGGCGCACTTTCTCCGGCATGGCGGCCATGAGGCGCTCCTGGACGTCCACCACGACGAGGACGCATTCCTCGGGCCGCAGGCGCAAGGCTTGGATGTCGCTCATCGGGCCTCCGGTTCGGCGGGCGAAGCCGGGTAGGGGGTATCACAGCGCCCGCGGGGGGTCAACGCCTTGATCGGGCGGTGGGGCTGGGATAGCATCGGACCCGAAATTCTCGTTGCCCTCCCCAGGCGTGCCGCGCGCGCCGCTCGAATCCTCGTGACAGGAAAGGGGAACCGGAATGGCTGGGAAGGCGAAGGTGGTCCTGACCGATTACGTCTGGGAATCGCTGGACGTGGAGAAGAAGACCTTGGAAGGCATCGCGGATCTCGTGGCGCTCCAGACCAAGAAGCCCGACGAATTCATCGCCCAGGCGGAGGACTGCGACGCGCTCCTGAACACCTACGCCGGGCCCATTACGGCCGAAGTCATGGGCCGGATGCGCAAGTGCAAGATCATCGCCCGCTACGGCATCGGCGTGGACACCATCGACCTGGAAGCCGCCACGAAGGCCGGCATCATCGTCACCAACAACCCCACCTATTGCATCGAGGAGGTGGCCGAGCACACGATGGCCCTCCTCGTCTCCTGCGCCCGAAAGATCCCCCTCTACGACCGCCTCGTGCGGGCCGGGCGCTGGGAGGTCCCGCCCGGCAAGCCCATGTTCCGCATGGTGGGGCGGACGCTGGGCCTGGTCGGCTTCGGGAACATCGCCCGCGAGGTGGCGGTTCGCGCCGCTGCCTTCGGGATGAAGGTGCTGTTCAGCGACCCCTTCGTGAACGAGGGGCAGTTCCCCGCTCCGGGCAAGAAGATGGAGCTGAACGGCATGCTGCGGGAAGCGGATTTCGTCTCGCTCCATCCCCCCCTCATCCCCCAGACGCGGGGGATGATGAACGACGAGATTTTCGGGTTGATGAAGCCCACGGCTTTCGTCATCAACTGCTCCCGGGGCCCCATCATCAACACGGACGCCCTGGTGCGGGCGCTGGACGCGGGAAAGATCGCCGGGGCGGCGCTCGACACCACCGACCCGGAACCCCTGCCGAACCCCCATCCGCTGCGCGGGCGCGAGAACGTCATCATCACCCCCCACGCCGCCTGGTACAGCGAGCAGGCCATGGTGGGCCTCCAGGCGGGCGCTCCGAACGAGGTGAAGCGGGTGCTCACGGGGCAGTGGCCGGTCAACGTGGTCAACAAGGCGGTGAAGGGCAAGAGCCGGGCGGGCATCTAGGCGCCCGACGCCGAAGCCCATCCGGGCCCGATCAGAGGAGAGCCTCATGAGCCAGGCGCCCAAGGTCAACGAGCGCACCGAAGTGCGGGACGGCATGAAAATCACCTGGCACCAGGGAATCCCGGTGGATGACGGCATCGTCCTGCGCGCCGACGTCTACCGCCCCATCGAGGATGGCAAGTACCCGGTCATCCTGACCTACGGAGTGTACGGGAAAGGGGTGTCCTACCAGGAGGGCTACCATCACCAGTGGAAGAAGATGGTCGAGGACTACCCGGAGATCCTCGAGGGCTCGACCAACAAGTACCAGAACTGGGAGGTGACGGACCCCGAGCGCTGGATCCCCCACGGCTACGTCTGCGTCCGGGTGGACTCCCGCGGCGCCGGCTGGTCGCCAGGCTTCCTGGACGTGAACTGCCCCAGGGAGATCGACGATCTCTACCAGTGCATCGAGTGGGCCGGCACCCAGCCCTGGAGCACCGGCAAGGTGGGGATGCTCGGCATCTCCTACTATTCCCGGAACCAGTGGCGTGTCGCGGCCCGTAAGCCGCCCCATCTCGCGGCCATCATCCCCTGGGAAGGCGGAAACGATCCCTACCGGGACTCGGGCTACCACGGGGGAATCCTGAGCCAGTTCGCCGAGACGTGGTCCAGGGTACAGGTGGCCCACGTGCAGTACGGGTATGGGGAGCGCGGGAAGCGCAACCCCAACACCGGCGAGCCCGCCGCGGGCCCCGTCACCCTCTCGGACGAGGAGTTGGCCAGGAACCGCACCAACGCCTTCGAGGAGCTCAAGAAGCACCCCCTCGACGACGACTGGCACAAGTCGCGCCGCGCCGAGTTCTCCAAGGTCGAGGTGCCGCTTCTCTCCTGCGCGAACTGGGGCGGGCAGGGCATCCATCCGCGGGGGAACTTCAACGGCTACATGGAGGCGGCCTCCAAGCAGAAGTGGCTCGAGGCCCACGGCGACTCCCACTGGTCGCTCTTCTCGGCCAACTACGGCCTCGCCCTCCAAAAGAAGTTCTTCGACCACTTCCTCAAGGGCATCGACAACGGCTGGGAGAAGACCCCGCCGGTAACGCTCAACATCCGCCACCCCGGGCCCAAGTTCGTGCCCCGGCACGAGAATGAATGGCCCATCGCCCGCACCCAGTGGACGAAGTTCTACCTCAACCCGGAGAACATGAGCCTCGACGCCAAGCTCCCCGCCAAGACGCTCAAGGCGGAGTACGAAGCGATGGGCGACGGCCTCACCTTCTGGCTCCCCCCGATGGAGAAGGACACCGAGATCACCGGCCCGATGGCGGCCAAGATTTTCCTCTCCTCCTCGACCAAGGACGCTGACCTATTCCTGGTCGTCCGGGTGTTCGATCCGCAGGGGAAGGAGCTGACCTTCATGGGCTCGACCGACCCCAACACCCCCGTCGCCAACGGCTGGCTGAGGGCCTCCCACCGGGCGCTGGACCCCAAGCTCTCCAAGCCCTGGAGGCCCTACCATCCCCATGACAAGGTGGAGCCGCTGACCCCGGGCGAGGTCTACGGGTGCGACGTGGAGATCGTCTCCTCGTGCCTCGTCGTCCCCAAGGGCTGGAAGCTGGCTCTCTCCGTCCGGGGGAAGGACTACGAGTACACGGGCCAGCTGAGCGAGTTCGCCAAGAGCTTCCACTACGGCACCCGGGGGACGGGGGGCATGACCCACAACGACCCAGACAACCGGCCGAAGGAGGTCTTCCACAACCGGGTGACGCTCCACTCGGGAGGCGGCAGGGACACCCACCTGCTCCTGCCCATCATCCCCCCCAAGTAACCGGTAGAACCAGTTTCCTTGGGGGCGCCGGGGAGAGAAATTGCCCTCCGGCGCCCCTTCTGCTAGCATTCGTCTGGGGAAGATTTCCCTCAAATCAATCTTTTTCAAGCGGTTGCCACTCGCTCCTGCCCGCCCGGGGACGGGCCCGGGGCCCTGGCGCCGCCGTGGCGGTTGATGCCGCTCCGATTGATGCTGCCGGAGAGGAGGTTTTCATGCGCACCACCGCCGGCGCCAGGCGCGCCGCGCGCGCGAAAGCCTCCGGCACGGCCCGGGAAATGGAAGCCCTGCGCGAGCGGGTGGACAGCCTCTCGCGCCTCATGGAGGTGACCGCTCTCATCTCCTCGACGCTGGACCTGGACGAGGTTCTGCAGCGCGTCATGAAGCTGGCCAAGGAGATCATGGGGGCCGAGGCGGCTTCCGTGATGCTGTGGAACGAGGCGGAGCAGTGCCTGGAGTTCCAGACGTCGGTGGGCGGCGTGGGGGTCGAGGAGCTGAAGACCATCCGCATTCTCAAGGGGCAGGGCATCGCCGGCTCGGTGATGGAATCGGGCCAGCCGCTCCTGGTGGCCGACGTCAGCAAGGACCCGCGCTTCTTCTCGAAGGCGGACGAGAAGACCGGCTTCGTGACCCGCTCCATCCTCGCCGCGCCGCTCATCGTCCACGACAAGGTGGTGGGCGTGGGCGAGGTCCTCAACCACACGGACGGCCGTCCCTTCAGTGAGCTCGATCTGCAGTTGTTCTCCAGCTTCTGCCGCCAGGTCGCCGTGGCCATCGAGAATGCCCGGCTTCACCGCTCCGAGGTGCGGCGCCACCTCCTCGATCAGCAGATGGAGATGGCGGCCTCCATCCAGAAGAGCTTTCTCCCCGCCGCCCTGCCCGTGGACAGGGCGGGGCGCTTCGAGCTGGGGGCGTTCAGCCGCTCGGCCCAGGAGGTGGGGGGTGACCTCTACTGCGTGTCCAGCCTCCCCGACGGGCGGCTTGGCGCCTGCGTGGGGGACGTCTCGGGGAAGGGCATCCCGGCGGCGCTCTACATGGCCCGGGTGGTGAGCGAGTTCCGGCTGTTCTCGTCGGGAGGCGCCCCCGCGGGCGAGGTGCTCGCCTCGCTGAACCAGAGCCTCGGCCAGGGCGGCACGCGGGGGATGTTCGTCACCTTCGCCTACGCGGTGCTGAATCCGGCCACGGGCGCTCTCCATGTGGCCAACGCGGGCCACCTGCCCCTCATCCTGGCGGAGAAGAAGGGCGGGGCGCGGTTCGTGGGTGGAGCCGCGGGCCCGCCGGTGGGGATGCTCCCCCGGGCGCGCTTTCAGGAGGAGGAGGTCCGCCTCGCCCCCGGCGACACCGTGCTCATCTACTCGGACGGCATCCTGGAGGCGCGCGGGAAAGACCGGGAGCTGTTCGGCGAGGAGCGCCTGCTCGCGGCGGCGGCGGCCGCGCCGCGGGGGGCCTCGGGCCTCCTGTCGGGCGTGCATCAGGCAGTCGAACGTTTCACGCAGGACGAGCCTCAGGCCGACGACATGACCATGGTCTCCCTTTCCTGGGGGGGATGAGCGCGTGGCCGGCGAGGAATGCCCGCGGCGTTTCCAGATCGAGGTGCCTTCGGACCCCGCCTTCCTGCGGATGGTCCGGACGGCCGTGGACACGCTGTGCGCGGTGGCGGGGATGGATGAGAACGGCCGGTGCATGATCGTGCTGGCCGTGGACGAGGCGTGCGCCAACATCATCCGCCACAGCTATGACGGCGCGCCGGACAAGCGGATCATCTGCGAGGGCAGGCTGGAGGAGGACGCTCTCTCCTTTGTCCTGCGGGACTTCGGCAAGAAGGTCGAGCTCTCCCGCATCCAGCCGCGCGAGCTGGACGAGGTCCGGCCCGGCGGGCTGGGGGTGCATTTTATGCGGAAAGTGATGGACAGCGTCGAGTTTGAGGATTGCGGCGCCGACGGCACGTGCCTGACCATGCGCAAGCGGATTTCAGTGGCCCGGGAGGGGTAAGATGCAGATCGACACGAAGGAGATTGGCAAGGCCACCCTGCTCCAGGTGTCGGGCGAGGTGGACATGTCCAACTCTCCCCAGGTGCGCGAGAAGCTCATCGGCTTCATCAAGAAGAAGGCGCCCGCCATCCTGGTGGACCTGGGCGGGGTGACCTACATGGACAGCTCGGGCATCGCCACTCTCGTCGAGGGGCTCCAGGAGACCATGGGCTACGGCGGCAAGTTCCGCCTCGTGTCCCTCACGCCCAAGGTGCGCCAGGTGTTCGACCTGGCCCGGCTCACCGACGTCTTCGAGATTTATCCCGATCTGCCGAGCGCGCAGGAGGGGCTCTAGCCTTGCCGGCACCCGAAGACGCCCTCGCGGCCATGGGGCGCGCCGCCATTCACGCGGCGGACGTGGCCCGCGACGTGTGGGGGCTCCTCAAGGACATCGTTTTCTGGATGTTCGTCGCGCCCTGGAAGCGCCAGAGGGCCGGCATCCGCTGGGAGAGCGTCATCGAGCAGGGAGTGCGGATCGGCTGGGACGCCATCCCCATCGTCGTCCTCATCAATTTCTTCATCGGCATGATCTCGGCGCTCCAGAGCGCCTCGCTCCTCAAGCAGTTCGGCCAGCTTCTCCTCATCGCGAACGCGGTGGCGCTCTCCATGACCCGCGAGCTTGGGCCGCTCCTCACCGCCGTCATCGTCTCCGGGCGCAGCGGCTCGGCCTTCACGGCCGAGATCGGGAGCATGAAAATGGCCGAGGAGGTGGACGCCCTCTCGACCATGGGGCTCAACCCCACCCGATTCCTGATCGTGCCGCGCATCCTGGCCATGGCAGTGGCCGTCCCGATGCTCACGCTGGTGGCCGACTTCATGGGCATCTTCGGAGGCTGGCTCATCGCCGTCACGGTGGTGGACCTGGGCTCATGGCAGTACCTGAGGCACACGGCGGACGCCATCGACATGGGCGACGTGATGCGCGGCCTCACCAAGAGCTGCGTCTTCGGCGGGATCATCGCCACGGTGGGCTGCTACCTGGGCGTCCACGTGGAAGGAGGGGCCGCCGGAGTGGGTCGCTCGACGACCAATTCGGTCGTGGTTTCCATCTTCCTGGTCATCTTCGCGAACCTGATCTTCACCGCGTTCTTCTACGTGATCGAGTGAGACGATGAGCGAGAAAGAATCCCTCCCCCGCGAATCCGCGCCGGCGGCCACGCCCGGCGAGCCGGTGATCGAGGTGCGCAACCTCGAAACCTATTACGAGGAGCGGCACATCCTCAAGGACGTGAGCTTCGACATCCATAGGGGCGAAATCTTCGTCATCCTGGGAGGCAGCGGAAGCGGGAAGTCGACGCTTCTCCGGCACATCATCGGGCTGCTCAGGCCCTCGGGCGGGTCCATCAGGGTATTCGGCCAGGAGACGGTGGACATGGGCGAGGAGGAGTGGGAGAGGCTGCGCCGCCGGATGGGGGTGCTCTTCCAGGGCGGCGCCTTGTTCAATTCGATGACTGTGGGCGACAATGTGGCGCTTCCCCTCCGGGAGTTCACGGACCTTTCCGAGGCCACCATCGGGATCCAGGTCCGGCTGAAGCTCGGGCTGGTGGACCTGGCTGGGTTCGAGAACCTGCGGCCGGACCAGCTTTCGGGCGGGATGAAGAAAAGAGCGGGGCTGGCGCGGGCCATCGCCATGGACCCGCAGGTGCTTTTCTTCGATGAGCCCTCGGCCGGGCTGGACCCCATCGCGGGGGCCGGGCTGGACGAGCTCATCCTCCGGCTCCGCTCCACGTTCGGGATGACGATCGTTGTCGTCACCCACGAGATGGAGAGCGTCAAGAAGATCGCGGACCGGGTGCTGATGCTCTTCAAGGGCGAGGCGGTGGCGGTCGGCCGGCTGGAGGAGGTCATGCGGATCGACCATCCGCGGGTCCAGCAGTTCTTCCAGCGCCAGGCCGACGAGGAGAGGGTGGACCCCAGGCAATACCTGGAGTACCTGACGGCGGGCGGTAGAAGGGAGATTTGAGGGAGTTCAGAAATGCCCAGGAACAAGTCGCACGAGGTCAAAGTCGGGATTTTTCTGTCCGCCGGGCTCGCCATCTTCGCCGTCTTCGCCATCGTCCTGACCGGCATCGCCGTCTCGGGGGGTGAAGACCTCTATCGGGTGAAGTTCCGCAATATCGCCGGCCTCGAGAACGGCAGCGTCGTGGCTCTCGGGGGCCTGAAGGTGGGGCGGGTCGATAGCGTGGGTGTCGCCAAGGACAATCCCTCGATGATGGAGGCGGTGATCCACGTGAAGAAGGGGACCCCCCTCCGCGCGGACAGCAGGGCCGAGATCACCTCGGTCGGTCTGACGGGCTCGATGTATCTTTCCCTCACCCTCGGCAGCCCGGACGCCCCCATGCTGAAGCCGGGGGCCGCGCTCCGCGGGGTCGAGGCGGCCAGCTTCCAGGAGGTGATCAACGAGGCGCGCCAGGCGGCCGAGAAGGTGAACAGCATCCTGGGCGGGCTCGGCGAGACGGCCCAGGCCATCGCCAAGGACGCGCAAGGGCTCATGAGCGACGTGCGGGGGCAGGCCTCCAAGCTGATCTCCACCACCGACCGGGTGCTCGTCCGGGCCGAGAGCATCCTGAGCGCCCGCAACGAGCAGAACATCAACCGCTTCCTCAGCGCCGTGTCGCGGGTGGCCGACAGGCTGGAGAAGAACATCGATCCGCTCGTGACCGAGTTCAACGAGACCCTTCGCATGGCGCGAGCCTCCCTGCGCGAGGTGAACCGAACGGCCGACGCCTACGAGAAGCTGGCGGGCCAGGGCTCGACGCTGGTGGCGGAAATCCACAAGCGGATCGAGCCCCTCGACCGGCTCCTCCAGACCGAGGCTGCGGCTACGGCCGAGACCATCCGGAATGAGATACGCCAGATCGGCGAGCAGATGCGCCAGACGCTCAAGGAGGGCGGGAAGGACTTCGCGAGCGCCGTGGGCGCGGTGGACGGGGTTTCGAGGAAAGTGCAGGAGTTCTTCGAGACCAACCGCCGGGAGCTCCGGACCATCGTCGTCAACCTGAGCGAAGTGAGCGTACAGGTAAACAAGGTGCTGACCGATCTCGCCGGCGGCAAGAACGGCGACCGCCTGACCGGGGCGGCCGAAGAGCTCCGGCTGGCTCTTGGCCGCGCCCGTTCTCTGATGACGAACCTCGACGAAACCGTCGCCCGGCATCGCGAGGACGTCGAAACCCTCATTACCGATTTGCGCGATATGGCCAGCAACCTGAGCGAGCTGAGCGTCACTTTGCGCGAGCGGCCCTCCCACTTCTTCAAGGGGCCCGCCTCTCCCCGGGAGTTCCAGGAGTGATTGCCAATCCGAACTGCAAGCCAACCGTTTTTTCGTCGCGCCTCGGGCGCCTCATGGGAGCGACGGCCTGCCTGGCCTTTCTGGCGGCGGGCTGCGGCGTGGGGACCGCCGATATCCCGGACACTCGCTTCTTCGTGATCGATTACCGCGTGCCGCCTTCCAACCCAGGGACGGGCCAAATGCTCCCCGTGGTCCTGGGAGTGGAAAGCTTCCGTGCCGATTCCGTCTACCGGACCGACCGAATCGTGTACCGCAAGGTGCCCTACCGGGTGGATTTCTATCCCTACGAGCGCTGGGGGGCCCGGCCGGACGAATTCGTGACGGACCGGCTCTTGGACCACCTCGCGGCTTCGGGCCGGTTCAAGGATGTGGTCAGGGCCTCGGCGGGGGCCTCGTACGATTACTTGGTGCGAGGCCGGGTGAAGCGATTCGAGGAAGTGGGATCGTCCAACGGGAAGTTCTCCGCCCTGGCCCAGCTCGATCTGTCCCTCATCGACCGGCACACGGGGAAGGTGATCTTTCAGCAGCAGTTCACCCAGTCGACCGAGGCCGGCTCGAAGCCGCCCCAGGGCTTCGTGGAGGCCATGGCGGAGAATCTGAAGACCCTCTTGGCCGGGGCCACCAAGGAGATCATCGAGGCCGCCAGCCGCCATCAAGGGGCCGCGCGGCCTTGACAGGCCGCCCGGGGCGCCGTAAGAAAAAGGCACAAGGGGCCGATGCCGACTCGAACCATTTCCTGTTTGCTTGCCGCCCGCGACGCCGGGGAGGAAGGCCGCGCCAGACCGAAGCAAGCGACCGTCCGGTTCAACGGCGGTCGCCGGCGGGCCGGGTGAAGGCTACTCTTTTATCCGGAATGTGACTTCTTGAGGCGAGGATGAGTCCCACGAGGTTGAAAGCTCCCAGCGTCAAGCTTCCCGCGGAATACGAGGCCGAGTCCCAGCAGAAGCCGCGGGGGATGGACCGACGGCGCTTCCTGAACTACACCGGCTGGCTCGGGATATTGGGCAGCTTGGCGGTCGGGCTGCTGGGCTTCCTGCGGTTCCTCTTTCCGCGGGTGCTCTTCGAGCCGCCCGCCCAGTTCAAGGCGGGCCTTCCCTCCGAATACGCCGTGGGGGCCGTGGACACGCGCTTCCTGAACTCGCAGCGGGTGTGGATCGTGCGCGAGGAGCAGGGCTTCTACGCGCTCTCCGCCGTCTGCACCCATCTGGGGTGCACCCCCGCCTGGCTGGCCACCGAGAACAAGTTCAAGTGCCCCTGCCACGGGAGCGGCTTCCGGCGCAGCGGGGTGAACTTCGAGGGCCCGGCGCCCCGGCCGCTCGAGAGGGTGAAGATCTCGCTGGGGGAGGACGGCCAGCTCTTGATCGACAAGGGCAAGATTTTCCGCCAGGAGAAGGGGGAGTGGACGAGCCCGGACGCATTCCTCATCGCCTAATACCGCTTCGGACTGACGACTTAACGCGGGGGCCCTCCCCGGACGACGGAGGACAGGGATGCCGAGCCTGAAGGAGCGCTTCAACCTGGAGCAGATGAAGCGCAATATCTTGGACTCGCAAGTGTGGCGCTCCATGTTCCGCCACGGGTACGAGGACACCCCGCGCAACCGGGTCCTCATGGTGGTGGATAACCTCTGGCTCCACCTCCACCCGACGAAGATCCGCCGCCACGCCATCCGCATCCGCTTCACCTGGTGCATGGGCGGCATCACCTTCCTGCTGTTCCTCTACCTGGTGGTGACGGGCGTCGTCCTCATGTTCTATTACCGGCCGGTGGGGGAGTACGCCTACGCCGACATGAAGTACCTCGAGTTCGACGCCCCCTTCGGCATGTTCATGCGGAACATGCACCGGTGGGCGGCCCACGCCATGGTCATCACGGTCTGGCTGCACATGCTCCGGGTGTTCATGACGGGCTCCTACAAGCCCCCCCGGGAGTTCAACTGGGTGGTCGGCGTGATGCTGCTGACGCTGACCCTCCTGCTGAGCTTCACGGGCTACCTTCTGCCGTGGGACCAGCTCTCCATCTGGGCCGTCACCGTGGGGACCAACATGGCGCGCGCTACGCCCCTGCTCGGGCATGAGGGCCCCTTCGCCGATGTCGTCGGCGTGACCCCCCGCTTCGACGCGCGCTCCGCCCTGCTGGGCGGCACCATCGTCGGTCCGCCGACGCTGCTGCGGTTCTACGTGCTGCACTGCATCGTGATCCCTTTGATCGCCTCCATCCTGATGATGGTGCATTTCTGGCGCATCCGGAAGGACGGCGGGATCTCCGGCCCGCTATAGGTCCGAAGCCGCTCGGGAGGCTGAAGAAGTGGCGAGAGAAGACAAGATCGTCGGGACCTCCGAGGACCTTCCCCGCACGAGCTGGGAGCGGGTGAACGACAAGGTCCATGTCTGGCCCTACCTGACGCGCCTGGAGTTCATGTGCGCGATCATCGTGACCATCCTCCTCACGGCGTGGTCCATCCTGGTGGACGCCCCGCTGGAGGAGCCCGCCAACCCCTCGGTGACGCCGAACCCCTCGAAGGCGCCCTGGTACTTCCTGGGCCTCCAGGAGATGCTGGTCTACTTCGACCCCTGGGTCGCGGGCGTGGTGCTGCCGACGCTCATCATTGTGGGCCTGATGGCCATCCCCTTCATCGACGTGAATCCCAAGGGAAACGGCTACTACACCTTCGGGGAGCGGCGCTTCGCCATCCTGACCTACCTGTTCGGCTTCCTGGTCCTGTGGGTCTGGCTGGTCGTCCAGGGCACCTTCCTGCGGGGCCCGGGCTGGAACTTCTTCATGCCCTGGGAGGAGTGGGACCCGCACAAGGTGGTGGCCCTGACCAACGTGGACCTGCCCTACCTCCTGGGCTTCCGCAGCTATTGGGGGCAGGCGGCCGTGGGGGCGGCGCTGATCGCGGCCTGGTACATGACCATCCCGGCCTGGTACGTCTGGCGACGCCGCTCGCTCCGGAACTTGGGCTTCGTCCGCTACGCCATCAAGAGCTTCCTCTTCGTGACGATGATGGGCCTCGTGGCCAAGATGGCGCTGCGGATCGGCCTCAACGTGAAGTACATCCTTGTCACGCCCTGGTTCAACATCTAGGGGCTCCGAGGGGACGGCATGACGCAGGAAGGGCGGCAGCGGAAGCACCTGTGGTGGGACGCATGCGGCCTGCGCCTCGCGGCGGTCATGCTGGCGGGCGGCATGGCCGCCTACCTTTGGTGGGCCTGAGAGGCCTATCCGCCGGCCGGCCGCGAAGCCGATCAAACCAAAGCCGCCTCCCTCGCGGGAGGCGGTTTTTTTTTCAAAAAAATTTCCGCGAACGGGAGGGGCGGCTTACGCGGCGGGCCAGAGGATGCCGTTTTCCTTGAGGATTTCGCGCAGCCGCGAGACGTTGATGAGTTCCATGGGGGCTCCCTCGGCGTACTTCTGGACCTCCTCGGTGAAGTAGCCCGTGGTGATGAGGATGCCCTTGAGCGCCCGCTCGGCCCGGACCGTGTCCGAGAGGCCGATGACCCGGATGGAGGAGACGAAATCCCCCTCCGGGACCAGGATTCCGTGCACGATGTACTCGCCCCCGATGACGGGGGCGGGGTTGTTCGCCAGGATGTCGATCTCCTCGTCGTTCACCCAGCGGACCTCGACGATCCGCAGGCCCAGGCTCTCGACGAGCTCCCGGAGCATGCTCTCGAAGGCGCGCCCCGGCATCCGGCGCAGGACCTGGATCTCCTCGTCGCCCCGCGCCCGCTCGGCGTCGGCCTCGAGAGCGACGTTGGAGGTGGTGCGCCGGACGAAGATGATGAGGACGAAGCCCAGGATGAGGGCGAAAGCGATCAGCTCGAGCATGATGCTCCCCGGGTGGAGAGGGAGGTGGGCGGCGCCCGTCGGCCCCGGCGCCCTGGACAGGCGGCCCGGCCGGCGCCCGCTCAGCGGATCATGTCGTCGTAGACGGCGTCCTTCTTGCCCTGCTTGATCAAGCGGTCGTGACGGATGCCCTGGGAAATGGCCCACCAGACGCAGAATCCCACGAGGGGGATCATGATGGCGATGGGGATGTTGTCGGACTTGGTCAGAATCTCGAGAAAATGCTCCATGCGCTCCTCATTCAAAGAAAGGGTTCCCGGGGCCGTGCAGGACCGGGAGCCATTCTGGGCCAAAACGGCGGCCCGGGCAACCCGTCCGGATATGCCCGTCTTGACAAAAAAGAGTCAACCCAATATGAAATAGAGGAACGGAAAACCGAGGGGCGGCCGCCGCCGGGGCCGCCCGTCACGCGGGATGCTGCGAGGCCTTTCATGCCCCATTTCATCTTCGATGCCTGTATCGGCTGCGGCGTCTGCGAGCCCGTGTGCCCGACGGACGCCATCTCCGGCGTTCTCCGCGACATCTACAAGATCGAACCCGGCCTGTGCATCGATTGCGGGGTGTGCGGCAAGTATTGCCCGGCTTTCGCCATCCAGGACAACGAAGGCAGCGTCATCCAGAACATCAAGCACAAGGAGATGCCGAAGGCCCACGTCCTGGAGGAGAACTGCACCGGCTGCATCTGGTGCGTGGACGTGTGCCCCTTCGACTGCATCCGCATGGCCCCTTCGGCCGTCGAGCGCGACCATTCCATGGTGGCGGTGGTGGACCAGAGCACCTGCGTGGGCTGCCGGCTGTGCGAGGAGATCTGCAACAAGGGGGCCATCGTCGTCCCCCGGCACGAGGACGAGGCCGAGTACATGACGCCGGCCATGCACGCGTTCGTCCAGGCCCCCCTGCGGGCCTACTGAGACGGCCCCCGCCCCGGCGCACGCCTGACCCCTCCCCGGCCCGGGGAGGATTTTCTCTACAAATCAAAGGCTTGCGCCAAGTTCCTTGACGGCCTTTCCCCCCTCGGATAGCGTTTGGGGATCAGGGGACTTTTCCCCTCTGGCCTATCCGGGGGAAGGGCGCCGTTCCGGCAGGATTCCGGCCCGCGATGCCCATCCCGCCGGCGGCGCTCCCGAAGCCGCTCCAGGCCAGCCATTGAGGGCTTTCGGATGCCTCCCGTGCTCACCGGGCGCCCCCCCGCCCGCATCATGGACATCGTGGACCTGGTGGAGGAATACGCCCCCGGGTACGGCGATCTCCTCATGCGGGCCTATATCTTCACGGCCAAGGTGCACCGGGGGCAGTCCCGCATTTCGGGCGAGCCTTACATCTCCCACCCTCTGGAGGTCGCCCGCATCCTGGCGGAGATGCGCCAGGATCCCGAGACCGTCGCGGCCGGGCTCCTGCACGACACGGTGGAGGACACCTCCACCACGCTGGACGACATCCAGACCCTCTTCGGCGAGCACGTGGCCTCCCTCGTCAACGGCGTGACCAAGCTCGCCCGCATCGACCTGCCTAACACCCAGGCCCTCCAGGCCGAGAACTACCGCAAGATGCTGATCGCGATGGCGCACGACATCCGCGTCATCCTCATCAAGCTGGCCGACCGGCTCCACAACGCCCTCACGCTCGAGTACCTGCCGCCCAAGCGCCGGGAGCGCATCGCCCAGGAGACGGCGGAAATCTACGCCCCCCTGGCCAACCGGCTGGGCATCGGCTGGCTGAAAGGCGCCCTGGAGGACATCGCCTTCAAGCACCTCCATCCCGAAGCCTACAACGAGATCGACGAGAAACTCCGTGAGGGGATGGCCGAGCGCGAAGCCTATCTCGAGGAGGTCAAGAAACAGGTCGAGGAATCCCTCGCGAAGGCGGGCATCGCCGCTGCCGTGACGGCCCGCTTCAAGCTCCACTCCAGCATCCACCGCAAGATGCAGACCCAGAACCTCGACTTCCATCAGGTATACGACATCAGCGGCCTGCGGATCATCGTGAACGAGATCAAGGACTGCTACGCCGTCCTGGGCATCCTTCACTCGCTGTGGCGGCCCATCCCCGGGCGCTTCAAGGACTACATCGCCCTCCCCAAGGCCAACCTCTACCAGTCCCTCCACACCACCCTCATGGCGGGCGGGGGCCAGCGGGTCGAGTTCCAGATCCGCACCAAGGAGATGCACCGCGTGGCGGAAGAAGGCATCGCCGCCCACTGGCGCTACAAGGAAGGCGAGCAGATCGACTCGGGCGTCATGGACAAGTTCGAGTGGCTCCGCCGCATCATGGAGAGCCTCCAGGAGGAGACGGACCCGCGCAACCTCGTCGACTCCGTCAAGCTCAACCTCTTCCAGGACGAGGTCTTCGTCTTCACCCCCCGCGGCGAGGTGCGCAACTTCCCGCGCGGGGCCACCCCCGTGGATTTCGCCTACTCCATCCACACGGAAGTCGGCCACCACTGCGTGGGGGCCAAGATCAACGGGCGCA
Organism: Candidatus Tectomicrobia bacterium; assembly: GCA_016192135.1. Lineage (NCBI taxonomy): Bacteria > Pseudomonadati > Candidatus Tectimicrobiota > Candidatus Tectimicrobiota bacterium. The sequence continues at coordinate 67,728 of JACPUR010000024.1, forward strand.
TCGCCCCCCTCAACACGCGGCTCGAGAACGGCGACATCATCGAGATTCTCACCAACCCCCACCGCACTCCCACCCAGGACTGGCTCAAGTTCGCCGTCTCGGCCCGCGCCAAGCAGAAGATTCGCGCCTGGATCCGCCAGGCCCAGCGCGACCGCTCCATCTCCCTGGGGCGGGAGCTCCTCGACCACGAGCTCGCCCGCTTCGGGGTGAAGCCGGCCGATTACATGAAGCCCGCGAGCCTCCTGGAGGCGGCCCGGAGCCTCGGCCTCCAGAGCGAGGACGATCTTTTCGCCATGGTGGGCTTCGGCCGCACCTCGGCCCGGCAGGTCGCCGGGAAGCTCCTTCCGGACGAGCTCCTCCGCCAGACCGAGAAGCGCGAGAAGTCCCGGTTCCGGCGCCTCGTGGCCCGGATGAGCGGCAAGGCCCGCCCCGGCATCAAGGTCAAGGGGCAGGACGACATCCTCATCCGGTTCGCCAAGTGCTGCGACCCGATCCCGGGCGAGCCCATCATGGGCTTCATCACGCGGGGCCGGGGCGTGACGGTCCACGCCGCGAGTTGCGCCAACGTGCGCTCCATCACGACGGACGAGGAACGGCTGGTGGAGGTCTCCTGGGGTGACGTGAAGAAGGAGGACCTCTACGTCGTCACCCTCGAGGTGGAGGCCATGGATCGGCCGGGCGTGCTGGCCGGCCTGAGCGCGGCCATCGCCTCCTGCGAGTCGAACATCGTCCGGGTGACGGCCGAGGCGGCGCGGTCGCGCGCGGGCATCCACCTGGAGGTGCAGGTCCGGGACCTGGACCATCTCAAGGAGGTGATGAAGAAGGTCCGGGACGTGAAGGGCATCGTGTCGGTCGTCCGGACCGGGCCCAGGATACCGCGGGACGGGGTGCGGGAGATGGCCGGCGGCGAATAAAACTTTCCGCGCCCCGGGGCTGTGCGGCGGCGGCGCGGTTATCGTATGATGGCGTTACGGAAATTCCGGAAACAGGCACAGGAGACGGCCACGCGGGCGGATCACGGCAAGGCGGCAATCCGCTCCGGTCATCCTCCCCAGGAGCCTCTCGGCGTCCATGGACATACTTCGCCACCGCCTGCTTTTCCCGGCCATCCTCCTGTTGATGGTCCTCTCCTTGGGCGTCGCCGGCTACATGATCGTCGAGAAGTGGAAGTTCATCGACGCCCTGTTCATGACGGTGATCTCCCTCACGACCGTGGGGTACGGCGAGACCAACCCGCTCACGACGAACGGCCGGATTTTCACCATGTTCCTCCTGCTCAGCGGAATGGGCGTCCTCGCCTATGGGATCGGGACCGTCACCGCTTTTTTCGTCGAGGGGCACCTGTCGGACATCCTGAGGGAACGGAAAATGCTGAAGCGCATCCAGCGCCTGAGGGATCACATCATCCTTTGCGGCTACGAGGGCGAGGGGCACTACGTCCTGGAGGAGCTCGTCAAGACGAAGACCCCCCACGTCGTCATCGCCCGCGACCTCGTCCGCCTGAAGCAGATGTTCCCGTCCGAGGCCCTCTGCCTCGAGGGGGACCCCTCTAAGGAGGGCATGCTCGCGCAGGCCAACATCGAGCGCGCGCAGGTGCTCATCAGCGCCATGCCGACGGACCACGAGAACCTCCTGGTGGTGCTGTCGGCCCGGGGGATGTCCCCGCGCATCCGCATCATCACCTGCGTCTACGACCGGGAGAACCTCCACAAGTTCCAGCGCGTGGGCGCGAACGGAACCGTGATGGGCACCTTCATCGGAGGTCTGCGCATGGTGTCCGAGGCCATCCGGCCCACGGTGGTTTCCTTCCTGGACCAGATGCTCCGCGACATCGACAAGACCATCCGCATCGAGGAGGTCATCGTTCCCGACGCGGACTGCGCCTGGGCGGGGAAACCGCTAAGCGAGATCGATTTCCCCGCGCGAACGGGCCTTGTCGTCATCGCGGTCAAGTCCATTCGCACCCAGCGCTACATCTACAATCCGCGCGGGAACTACGTCCTGAACGCCGGCGACGTCCTGATTGTCATCGGGGAAACCTCCCAGACCCTGGAGATGAAGCGCCTGCTGGGTCACGAAATCGCGGCGGACGGGGAGGAGCCCGAAGAAGAAGTCCCCGCCGCCCCGGGCGAACGGGCCTAGAGGGCGCGGGTGGGCCGGCCGGCCTCCCTCCTTCTCCATTCCTGGTCCCTGACCCCCGCCGAAGCCATCCTCCTGCAGCGGGAGCTCAGGAGCCGCGTCTCCCTGGAGCCCCGCCGCCGCCCGCCCCGCACCATCGCCGGGGCCGACATCTCGATGCCCCGCTTCGGCCGCCGCGCGGCGGCCGCCATCGTCGTCTGCTCCCTGCCGGGGCTGGCCGTGGTGGAGGAGTCCCTGGCGTCGGGGGAGCTCCGTTTTCCCTACGTGCCGGGCCTCCTCTCCTTCCGGGAGGGGCCTCTCCTCGAGGCCGCCTTCCGGGGGCTGAAGCGCCGGCCGGACCTCCTCCTGGTGGACGGGCAGGGGATCGCCCACCCCCGCGGGCTCGGCATCGCCTCCCACCTGGGCCTTAGGCTGGGCCTCTGCACGGTGGGGTGCGCCAAGAGCCGCCTGTGGGGGGAGGAGACGGAGCCGCCCCCGGCGCGTGGAGGGTGGTCGCCCCTCAAGGGCCCGGACGGAGGAGTGGTGGGCGCCGCCTTGCGGACGCGGGCGGGGGTCAAGCCCGTCTACGTGTCCCCGGGCCACGGCATCGACCTGGAGGGCGCCATCCGCTGGACCCTCGCGGCCGCGCCGCGCTACCGCATCCCGGAGCCCCTGCGGGCCGCCCACGAGCGGGCGAACGCGGAGCGGAGGCGCCTCGGGCTCTAGGGTGTCAAGCCTGAACAAGGGGTTCATTGGGAGAGGCCCAGCGCAGGCAATGGACCTCGGATGGTTACGACACCCCCTCCCTCCGGGAGGGGGTGGGGGGGAGGGAAGAGCCAAGGGTTCCCCCTCCCCGGTGGGGAAGGGGGACAGGTGTCCACATCTATAGTCGGAACAATATGCCTTGGTTTCACATCTGGGCTGGAAGATCCCAGACAAACAAACAGGCCGCCTCCTTGGCGGGAGGCGGCCTTTTTGCGTGCGCGGCTTGAATCAGCTCCGGGGGCGCGAGGGTCCTTCGGCCCGGGGGGCGCCGCCCTTGGCGGGAGGCGCGAACTTCTCCTCGATCATGAGGTAGTCGCGGAGCGCCTGGATCTGCTTGTAGGCGTCCCCGCCCAGGACCTCCGGGTCGATCGGATCGCCGTGGTTCTCGACCTCGGCCTTGCCGATGGTCCGCCCCAGGTCGGGCAGGCCGGTGAGCGTCACTTTGCGGCCCTCCACGCCCTTCACCTTGGCCACGTGGCTCTGGCCGCCGATGTTCAGGCTGACGATCTGGTTCTCCTGGAGCTCCACGTCGGCCCCGGCCTCGAGGGCATAGGTCCAGCGGTCTCCGTCCCTCTCGCCCTGCGTGCCCTGGCGGATGGCCAGCTTGAGGCCCGCGTTGGGGAAAAAGACGGGCATCTTGGTGCCCGGCTGGAGCCGGCCGGGGTTGCGGATCCAGTCGATGATCCAGTCCGGCCGCAGGCGTTCCTTGGCGAAGCGCAGGTTGGGCGCCGTCGGGGGCTCCTGGCCCTGTGGCGGGGGGAACTCCCCGTGGCAGGAGAGGCATTCGGCCTTCTGGAAGAGATCCTTGCCCGCCGCGGCTACCTGGGGCGTCACCGCCGACCGGTCGAAGTGGACGTAGGGCTGCATCTTGTTGTCCAGCGCGGCGAAGTAGTCCACGAGCGCGGCGGCGTCCGGGTCGGGCAGGGAGAAGCTGGGCATCCGCACCTTGAGCCAGGGCCGGAGGGTGACCACGTTCCGCAGGAACTTGTAGAACCAGTCGGGCTGCACCTTGGCGCCCTCGCCGTTCAAGAGCGGGGGCCCTTGACCCGGGTCCTCGTAGCGCCCGAGGAGGACGCCGCTGCCGGAGGCGTTCTCGACCACGTGGCAGCCGATGCAGTTGTACTTCTCCATCATCCGCCGCCCGGCCTCGACCCGCTTCTCGCGCTCGTTCATCGCCGGCGTGGCGAAGTGAGGGGCGCCGTGGCGGTCCATGGAGCGCAGCAGGGTCCGGATGGCGGTGACTTCCTGGTCCGAGAGGTCGAAGTTCGGCATGAGTAGCTCTTCGCGCTCGGTCTGGTAGATCTTGGGGTTCTTCAGCTTCGCGAAGGTCCAGGCCTCCCACGTCTTGGGGATGTCCACCACGTTGCCGAACGAGAGCTCGAAGTTCTTCTTGCGGGCGAAGCTGGAGAGGTCCGGCCCGATCTTCGAGAGCTTCTCGGTCCCCGGGATATCGTGGCAGCCGAAGCAGCCCCGCTTGGCCACCAGCTTCTTGCCCCGTTCGTAGGCGGCCTGATCGCCCAGCCTGGCGGAAACCACCTTCGGGTCCGGGGATGAGAGGCTCAAGAGGTAGCCGGCGACGGCATTCGCCTCCTGGTCCGAGAGCCGGAGGCTGGGCATGGTCGTCTCGTGCCAGTAGTTCTGGGGATTCTTCAGCCACCTCACGAGCCAGTCGGGCTGCACCTTCTGGGCGATCTTCCCCAGGGCGGGGGCGAAGTCGCGGTTGCGGAAGACGATGGGGCGGCCGCTCACCCCCTCGATGGGTTTCCCGGCCTTGCGGTCCTCATCGTCCCGCACGTGGCAGCCGAGGCAGCCGACCGACTCGAAGAGCTCCTTCCCCTGCTGGATGAGGGCGGGGTCGTTCAGGCCCTCGGGCTTCTGGGAGGGTTCCTTCCACTGGCCCGTGCCCCAGATGAAGGTGGCGATGTCGAACGCCTCCTGATCCTCGAGGCTGAAGAAGGGCATCTTGGTCCGCGCGTTATAGTCGCGGGGCCGCTTGATCCAGCCGGGCAGCCAGCCCGGATACACCTTCTCCTGAATGCGGCTGAGGTCGGGCCCCGCCTTGCGGATGTCCTGCGTCCCGGGGATGGTGTGGCAACCGAAGCAGCCCAGCTCGCGGACGAGGGAGATTCCGCGGGAGACGTGGGGCGCCTCGGGGATGTTCGTGACCTGGGCGTGGCAGGTGCGGCACTTGGTCTGAACCTCGGGACCCTTGAGGAGGGGGTCCTCCCAGAACGTGACGTGGCCGTGCGCCTTCTCCACGCTGGTGATGGCCGATCCCTGGCCGCCGTGGCAGGAGGTGCACCCGACCTTCTCGGGATCGTGCTTGCCCAGGTAGAGCTCGGGATGGGGATGGCTTCGGAAGGGCTGCGGCGCCTTCTCGAAGCCGGCCCGGTCGATGGCCAAGTGGCAGGTCTGGCAGCGGTCCACCCGCATGACCGGCTCATTGAAACTGTTCCGGTCGTACTCGCGGTAGACCGCCTGCTTCACCTCGTAGGTGCGCGCGCGGATGGACGAGAGGCGGCGCTCGAGATCGGCGAGGTCCTTGGCCGCCTCGCGGCGCTCCCGCTCGGCCTCCACCAGCGGCCGGCGCCCGGCGGCGATCTTCGCCTCGATCTCGGCGAGGGCGGCCTCCGCCTTTTCCGCGATAGGCTGGAGGCGCTGGAGCTCCTTCCGGTGCGCCTCGACGTCGCGGCGCTCGCGCGTGGTGTCGCGGCCCTGGCGGATGGCCTCCTGGTACTCGAAGAAGGACTGGTCGTAGACGGCTTTGGCGAACCCGAACTCCTGGACCTTCTCGAATGTGTCGATCTTCTGCCGGTCCAGCTCCTGGAACATGCGCTGAAGCTCGGGGTCGCCGTTCAGCTTCTGGGTCAACTCGGCGATCCGCTTGTCGAGGCCGGCGATTTTTCCTCCCGACTCCTTGTGGACCTCGGACAGGAGCTTCTCGACCAGGGCCTGCTCATAGGTGTTGAACTGCTTTTGATAGGACTTCCACGGCCGCCGGGTGAAGGTCTCGTCCCAGACGGTCCAGAAAGTGAATGCGACCATGACGATGCCGAGGATGAAGAATGGGACGGGGCTGGTTCTCTCCTCGGGCGGCTTAAAATCTCTCGAGGGCATGAGAAGCGGCACTCCTGGGAAAGTTCCGGCGGTCTGTTAAGGATTCGGGCGAAGACCCGGCGGATTATAGGTTTGGCGCCCCCGGCGCGTCAACCTAAAGACGGGCGGCGAGGCGAGGCATGGCGGGGCTTATTTTTCGGCCCGGGCCAGGGAGGAGCGGAGCTGATCCTGGTTGCGGATGATGGAGGCGAGCTGCTCGATGATGGCGATGGAAATGGAGGGGTGCTCCTGGACCAGCAGGAGCAAGGGGTCCTTCTCGATGCCCAGGAGCGAAGTGTCCTGCGCCGCGCGGGCGGCGGCCGAGCGTCCCTGGTTGCCGAACAGTGCCATCTCGCCGAAGCACGCGGAGGGACCCAGGACGGCCAGGATCTCCTCGTGCGTGACGCCCGGGTCGTTCACGATCTCGATCTGGCCATCGACGATGACGTAGAGGTAGTCGCAGGGGTCGCCCTTCTCAAAGAGGATGTCCCCGCCCTGAACCTGAATCTCGCGCGAGATGTTGCTCAGGATGCGGAGCTGGTCCGCCGTCATCCTCTCGAAGAGCTTCACCCCCTTGAGGAAGAGCGCTTTCTCGATGGTGGACAGCATTTTCTCCTCTCCTTGATGCGAAGTCCCGTCCCCGTTCAGTGCCAGAAGCAGCCGGCGGGCCTGGAGCCGGACCCGCTCGTCCCCGTCGTCGCGGGCGGCCTCCGCCAGGGCGCGGCCCTCGCCGCCGCCCAGACGGCCCATCGCCGCCAGCGTCGCCTCCCGCACATAGGGGTCCTCATCATAGGCCAGCGTCCGGAAAAGGGCGAGCCACGCCTCCCGGTCCTGCGCCGGCAGGCGCTGCCACCGGGGGGCGACGTACCGGCCCGCCGCGTCCGCCGCGACGGCCCGGAGCCAGGGCTCGTTCGCGCCCATGTAGAGGCGGAGCACCGACTCCATGGAGGGCAGCCCCAGGTTCCAGTGCTTTCGCCCCTCGGCCACCTTGTCCTCGGTGCTGCCGGGGGCCAGGAGCGGCTCCAGGAGGAGAATGATTTGCCGGGCCGGGCCGATGGCGTTGGCCGCGGTCAAGGTCTCGACGGCGATGGCGCGGAAGGACGCCTCGCCCCGCGCCAGCGACATCGAAACCGTGTCCACCGTCTTCTCGTCCCCGATGACGCCCAGCAGCTCGAGCAGCAGGCGCTGGCGATCGTACACCTTGTCCCAGAGCAGCTTCCGCAGCATGAAGACGTCGGTCAGATCCCCCTCCCGCTCGATGGCGCTCAGATGGCTGATGACCTCGTACACCTCGCGCAGGTGATCGAGGGAGAACGTCCCCAATTCCTGGACCAGGTCTCCCGCCGGGAGGTCCTGCGCGCCGCCGTTGGCTTCCGGGTGGAGCCACCGCCCCAGGAAGGCGAAGAACGGCCCTCCCTCCAGGGAGAGGGCCCGGGAGCGCTTCATGGCCTTGAGGCAGCCCACCGCCTCGTGCCGCACGAGCGCGTCCGGGTCCGTGATGGCGGCCAGGAGCCGCTGGAAGTCCAGGCGTGTTCCCCGCGAGCCCAGCAGCCGGATGGCGCAGCGGCGGACCGCCGGGCTGGAGTCCGCGAGGGTGATGTGCAGCACCTCCTCGAACTGCGACGCGTCGGCCCGGCCCGGCGGGAGGAGGCGTTCGATGGCCTTCACAGCCGCCTCGCGGACCTCTGGGTGCGGGCTCCGGAGGAAGGGGATGAGACGGCGGACGAAGCGCGGGTTGCCCAGTTCGGTGATTCCCTGGAGGGCGGCGACCTGCTCGGTGACGGAGCCGGTCTCCATCATGGCGTGAAGGGTCTGGAGGCCGGAGGCCAGCCAGAACAAATCGTCGGAGCGGACCAGAAGCTGCACCGCCCGCACCCGCACCTCGGGAGAGGCGTCCTGCAGGATGTCCTGCGCCTGCTCCAGGGCCTCCTCGATGAAGCCGAGCCGCTCGATGGCGTCCATGGCGGCGATGCGCTCCTGGGGGTCGCCCTCGCGGAGCGCCTTCAGCAGCCACTCGCGGGCGACCGGATCCTCCTTCGCCCCGGGCGACGCTCCGAGGAGCCGCAGGAGCTGGGCGCGCACGGGTCCCTGGCGCCGGGACAACTCGTCCAGGATGGCCGCCAGGGCCTCGATGCGGTCCGTCTCGGCGAGCATCCCCGCCGCGAAGAGGCACATCTCGTCGTCTCCCTCCCGGAGATTCCGGAGGAGGAGGGCCATGCTCTCCCCGTCCATGGCGCCGAAGCCTTCCTGGGCGTAGCGGAAGAGGCCCAGAGTGCGGTCCTCGAGCATCTTCCGCAGGGCGGCGCCGTATTCCCGCCGCATCATGAAGCCCCCCGCCAGGTAAAGGGCGCCGAAAACGAGGGAGATGACAGCGACGCCGCGCGGGCTCAACGGGAAAAGGGCGAAGCCCGAGGGCTTGATGGCCAGGAGGAAGAGGCCGCTCACGATGCTGCCCACCGCCACCACCTGTCCCGACACGAAGGCGCCCAGGCGCCCGCGGATGCGCGTCGGGACGGCGTTGTACAGCAGGGCGTTGATGGTGTTGCGGATGGACTCCTGGAGGTTCCGGTTGTTGAACCGCATGAACAGCGCGGGGAAGAAGCTGGGCGAAACGGCCATCGCCGCCAGGCCGACGAGGGTGGTGAAGGGGTAGATGAGGTTGGCAGTGCCGAGCCCCAGGCGGCGGATGAGCCGGGGCGTGACGAAGGTCTGGATGAGGAGGGCCAGGGTGCTCCCGATGGCGGTGAAGTAAGCCAGGAAGGTGGCGAGCCCCTGGCGATCCGGGAAGACCTCCCGGAAAACGACCGAATACTGGAAATCCTGGAACGTCCGGAGGATGACGACCAGGAAGCTGAATAGGGCGAAGGCGGCCACGTAGGGGTTGGTCCGCATGAGGGAGATGTTGCCCTCGCGGGCCGCGCCGGCCTTGGCGCCGCTGCGGCGGCGGACGGGGGCGTCGTCCTCGATCCTCCGGTGGCCGAGGCGGGTGTCGATGAACGTCATCAGGCCGATGCTGCCCAGGATGGCGGCCGCCCAGACGAAAAGGAGGTTCGCCACGTTTCCCAGCACCGGCAGCAGGATGGGGACGAGGAGGCCGCCCACGATTCCGCCGTAGCGTCCCCCGGTGAGGATGAGGGGGACGAGCCGCTTCGACTGGAGGACGTCCAGGTAGAGGCCGTAATGGGCCCGGAAGTTGTTGGGGACCATGTTGGTGAACATGACGTTCAGGGTGTGGAGCAGGGGGTAGGCGACCGGCATCCCGAGCAGGCGGATGTCCACCCCGATGAGGAAACGGATGCCGAGGATCAGCGCGAGGAAGAAAATCAGCACGGCGGCGAACATCTTGGAAACCGAGAGGCGCTCCGTGAAGGAAGAATACACGCTGCTGACGAGGATGATGGCGATGGCGTTGAGGATATACATGTATGGAAGGAAGGAGGGGCCCACCTCGGCGAGGAAGAGGGCCTCCGAAACCGTCAAGCCGATGGAGAATTGGAGCCCGATCAGGAAATAGAAAAAAAAGAAGCCGCTGAATACGTGCAGCTCATCCGGCCGGACATTGAACAGTCGCTTGAAAAAATTGGACATTCCCGCTCAGCCACAGGGTGAGAGTGAAAAGGGGCGCAAACCTGGGGATTCTAGCTCAACTCCCGCCCGTCTTCCAGGAGTAGTAGGCGATGGCGTCCTCCAGCCACTCCTCGGCGTTGGCCCGGAAGCGCTCCCAGCGGGTGTTGGGGCACTGGGCGCGGACGGGGTCGGCGTTTCCCTCGGCGATGAGGCCGTTCAGCGGCGAGATGTCGAACTCCGCCCGCACGGGCAGGATCTTCCGCTCCTCCGCGGGGAGAAGGCTCACGAACCGCGCGAAGGCATAGAAGGCGCCGCGTATCCGCTGGGCGAGGGCGTCCACCCCGCCCACGGCGGCCACGAGTGCGGGATGCAGGGGGGCATAGCGGTTGAACTCCATGCCCATCCCCGCCCGGTTGGAGATGCTGTCCACCCCGATGACCCCGATGGTCCGGTCCGTGAACTCCACCGGAAAGAGCCGGGCGTAGAGGGATTCCAGGAGGGGTCCGCTCCGGCTCATGCGCAGGTGGACCCTCAGGCTGAAGAGGCCGAAGTCGATCCACTCGCAAAGGAGCGGCTGGTACCGGACCTCGAAGAGATCCTCATAGTTGCCGATGGCGCGGGCGAGGCGGCGCTGGGCCTTCCCGAAGGGCTCGGCCGCGCCCCGGAGGCCCTCGATGAGGATGGGAGGGCAGCGGCGCAGCAGGTTCCCCAGGTAAGCCGTGCGCGCGCCGCCCCGGCGCAGGGAGGGCAGGGCGCTTCGGTCGAGGTAGGCCCGGGCCGTCGCGGGGCTGGCGGCGAAGCGGTTGGCCACGAACGCGAGGGCCTTCAGGTGAGCGCGGTCGCCCGGATCGAGGGGGAGAGGCACGGGGCAGGTCCGCTCCGGCGGCACGCCCAGGCGGCTCAGGTCGGGCAGCGAGAAGCCTTCCGGGAAGACGTCGATGCGGAAGGCGCCCCGCCCGCCTCCCCCCTCCTGAGGTTTGACGAAGAGGGTCTGTGTGTTCCACTCCCCCGAGAGGCGCCAGGCTTGCTCCAGGATGGCCCGGGCCACCGCCGCCGGGCCGTCGCCGTCGACCTCGATGGTCTGGTAGCGCGCGGCCAGGGGCCCGGAGTGGCCGTTCGCGCCAGGCCCCGCGCCGCCGTTGAGGAGTTCGTAGGTTGTTTTCTTGTTGGACAGGGGGCCGCCGGGGGCGGTGAGGGGACCAGGCACCACCACGACCCCCCGCTCGATCAGGGCCTCCGCCAGGTGATTGTCATAGAGGCTCCGCTGGGCCGCCTGGCTGAGGACGAGGGTGTCCCGGGGCGAACGGGCGGCCCGCGCCAGGAGCGCCTCGCGCCGGGACACCACATGGGTGGTGACCTCGGCCCCCCGGGCGGCCAGCCAGGCGGCAGCCACGCGCTCGGTCTCGGCCGCCAGGGGCATGCGGCTCGGCGAGCCGTCGAGGAGCAGGATCTCCGCGGGAAGGCGCCTCCAGCCCTCCTTGCGCAGGCGCAGCCCGGACAAGGCCTCCTCGCGGGCCGCCCAGCCGTTCACGCGCTCGATCAGTTCCTCGGTCAGGTTCCCAGGCGAGAAGTCGAACTCGCGGCTGACGCGCAGCAGGTCCCATTGCCCGTCGCTGGCGTCGGGGGAGAGCCGGTAGAGGGAGGGGTCGCGGCGGATGGGTTCGCGGGCGATTCGGGAGGAAGAAGCGGCTGAGCGCACGCGGGCCCTCTTTTTAGACATTCAGGGAGGTCGTCAGGCGATCACGCGGCGGCGCGACATGATGTGGCGCAGCACCCAATCGGCCAGGGCGCCGCCCGCCGTTTTTCCCCCCAAGGCGGAAAGCCCGCTCGGAGAGGTGCAGTTCACCAGGCTGACGCCCGTCATCCGGGACGCCTCGCGGCGAAGGTCCTCGTCGTTCGCCACGCGCCCGGAGATGAGCAGGTTCTCCTCCTCGATTCCCATGTGGCTTCGGATCCAATGCACGATGAGCGTCGATCCCAGCGTGTCGCAGGCGCAAATGACCAAGCCCCGCCGGCGCAGCCAGCTCAGCAGCCAGGGGTCCGTGGCGGCCGCGACGCTGCCATCCGCGCAGGGGGAATCCGCCACCTCGGCCAGCACGATCTCGCTGTGGACGGCGGCGTGGCCGAGCAGGAGGCGGGCCGACCAGCGGGCCTCGTCCTCGGGGACCTCGAAGGTGGTGGCCAGCCCGGCGTCCACGAAATCCCATGCGAGGCGGGCCGAGTCGAAGAACCCGCTGGAGCGCCCGTAGTTCACCCGCATGAGGTCGCGCATCCGGCCCGTGCCCGTGAGCTTGACGTAGCTGACGCGGATGCCCGCCGCCCGCAGGGCGAAGGCGAGGGAGGCGGCGCAGGTGGTCTTGCCCACGTCCATGTCGGAGCCGGTGACGAGGACGACGGGGGTGCCCGGCGTCGCGTCTTCGTCCACGGGAACTCCCCCGCCCGGGATGCAAATGAGGTCGCGGACGGCGGCCGGGCGCCCGCCGCGGTCCACCCCGCCCAGGATCCGGAGCTTGACCAGCGGCAGGTCCGGCTCGTGGCACAGGCCCGTCACCCCCCCCACGTTGAGGAGGTCGAGCTCCGCCCCGGGTGGTACCGGGCGGTCCGGGGCCCGGCCCGAGATGCTCCGGTTCGCGAAGCGCCCGCCGAGGGCCACCACCACCCGTTGGCCCGGCGCGAGGAGCGCCTCCCGCGTCTGCCAGGCATCGGCCGAGCCGGCGAGGGGCTCGATCACTTCCAGGCGATCCACCGTGCAGCCGTCCGGAGCGGCGGTCACTTCCGCCACCGCCACATCGCCCGCGGCCAGAAGGGCCTCGGCGAGGGAGACTTCCCGCGCCTCCCGGGAAAGGGGGTGCTCGGCGAGGAAAAGGCCTCGGACCGTGGTGGCGAAGTGATCGATGTTCATCTTCACGGAAATCTTCCTGCCTTTCGAAGCGCTGCGCGCTGACGGTTAATGCAACTCCGAGACGGCCAGCCCCCGGGTGAAGCTCTCGACCGCCCTCGGGACCCAGGGGGCGATGCTCCCCACCTCCTCATCGTACAGGGTCCCCAGCCCCTCCAGCTTGAAATAAACCCCGCGGGGCTCCACCACCGTGCCCTCCGCGGGCGGGGAGCACGTCAAAAAGACCTCCGACGGCTCCTTAAGCTCCGAAATTCGGACCCCTTCCCTCAGGAAGCGCGGAGAAGCCTCTAGATTACCATAAATTCCGGGCCTTAACGACGCCCCGACCCTCTGGGGCGAGCTCCCCGTGTTCCGCAGGAGAAGCTGGAAACCCTCCAGGCGGGGGCGGGACAGGGGGAGAAGCCAGCGCTCCGCTTCCTCCCGGGCGTCCAGCCCCAGAAATCCGGCCAAATGCCAAAAAACCGAGGGAGGCGCCTCGTTCTCCCTCCGCTCCAGCTCGGTCAGGAGCTGGGTCGTACCCAGCATCCGGGGGTTGAGCTCCAGGGCGTAGGCTTCCCCCTCATGGACGATGAAATCGACTCCGAAAATCCCTTTATAGCCCGAGGCGGCCGCCCACTCCCCGATCCGGAGGGTGGAGATCTCAATCTGCTCCCGGGCCCGCCGGGGAAGGCGGAGGTAGGCGCCGTAATCGCTCCCGGCGTAGTCGAAGCGGTGCATGGCGCAGCCGGCGAGGCCGGTCACCATGACCGAAGGATGGGACATCCACGTCCTTCCTCCATAAACAATCCCCGTCGCGCCCACCGCCGGCCCGGGAAGGAAAGCACTCGCCACGACGAGCACTCCGGGGCCCAGCTTGACGGTAAGGTCTTCGCGGAGGCGTCTCAGCGCCCCAGCATCCTCGATCAGGTGGGTCTGATTCCCCGAGGAGCCGACGCGCTCGGTGACCACCATGGGAGCGCCCCACCGCTTGAGGAGCTCCGCCTCCAGGCCCTCCGCCTCGACGATCTCCCCCGGGGGCACTCGCAGCCCCCGCCGGGCGGCCTCCTCCCGGAAGGCGACCTTGTCGTCGAAGCGGGCCTTGAGGGCCAGCGGGTTGGCGAGAATCGAGAGGCGGCCGCCGCTTTCTCCGGCCAGCCGGGCCAGGAATTCCGTCGAGCGGTAGGGGACGACGAAGCGGGGGAGGTCGTCCCGCCGGAGGAAGGCCCGCATCTCCTGGCCCAGGGGGCCGTCGTAGGCCTGGACCAGGGAGGCGTGGGTCCAGACGATGCGCCGCCCGCCCCCGCGCTCGACGGAGAAGTAGCGGAGCCGGCCGTCCCAGCCGGGGCCGTCGAGCCCCCAGTCGCAGGCGATGAGGAACTCGAGGGGGAGGCATTCCTCGACCGCGATCGAGTCGGCGGCCCTCAGGCCCTGGAAGCCAAAGCGGGCGGAGGAGGGGGCGGCGGCCGCGAGGCGGCGCGCGAAGCTGTCAAGGGCGAAGGACGGCAAAGGGGAGGGGTCTCCTGTGGTCCGGGGCTCGGGCCCTCGGGCCCATGCCCGGGGAAATCGCGCGATTCTAGAGAGATCGCGTTTCTCCTGCAATTCTCCTCCCGCGTGTCATCCCTCCGCGCGGGAGAGGGCGCGAAATCGCGGGCTGTGCTAGTATCACCCGCGTCTCAAACCGCCATGATTTGGAGAGCGAAAGGGAGGACTTTCCCGCCTATGGTTCGGCAGGAAGCCCTTGCACTGCCAGACGAAGAGTCCGCTCCGGCTTTTTCCGCCCGGATGGGCCTGGCACGGAGCCTCAGGCGCTATAAAACGGCCTTCCTGGGATTGATATTCCTCGGTGTCCTCCTGCTGATGGCCCTGACCGCGCCGCTCATCGCTCCCCATGACCCCCACAAGATCGACGTGGCCAAGCGCCTTTGGCCCGCCTACTGGACGCCCGGCGGCATCCGGGCCCACCCCCTCGGGACGGACTCCCTGGGGCGCGACATCCTGAGCCGCCTGATCTACGGCGCCCGGGTCTCGATCATGGTGGGCGTCGTCTCGGTGGCCATCTCCGGCGTGGTGGGGATCACCCTGGGGCTCGTCGCCGGCTTCTTCGGGGGAAAACTGGACGATTTCATCATGGGGCTGGCCGAGATCCAGCTCGCCTTCCCCTTCATCCTCCTGGCGATCACCGTGATGGCCGTCGTGGGACCGGGCCTCTTCAACGTGATCACCGTGCTGGGCATCAGCCGCTGGGTGGCGTACGGCCGGGTGGTGCGCGGGCAGGTGCTCACCGTGCGGGAGAAGGAATTCGTCGAGGCCGCCCGGGCCCTGGGATACCCGCTGCACCGGGTGCTTTTCTTCCAGATCCTGCCGAACATCACCTCGCCGCTCATCGTGATCGCCACCTTCGCGGTGGCGGGGAACATCATTTCGGAGTCCTCGCTGAGCTTCCTGGGCCTGGGCGTGCCCACCTCCACCGTGACGTGGGGGAGCATGCTGGCCGAGGGCCGGGAATATCTCCGGGTGGCCTGGTGGCTGGCCGCTTTCCCGGGCCTGGCCATCATGCTCACCGTGCTCAGCATCAATCTCATCGGGGACTGGCTCCGGGATTACTTCGATCCTCGGCTGCGCGATCAGCCTTAGGCGCGGCGCTGGCCGCCGCGGGGAGACCTTCATGCGTAGGAGATTCACGGACGCCGCGCTGGTCCTCCTCCTGGCCGCCCCTTTCCTCGCGGGGTGCGGCAAGCAGGAGGGGGAGAGGCCCTTCACCGTCCTTGTGCCGGTCGAGGCCAACACCCTGGACCCTCATTTCGCCACGTCCACCATCGAATGGACTATTCTGATGAACGTGATGGAGCCCCTCATCGCCCGCTCGGACGGCATGCGGGAGGCCCCGGCCCTCGCGGAGAGCTGGGAGGTGGACGGCACGAAAAAAGTGTGGACCTTCCGCCTGCGGAAGGGGGTCAAGTTCCAGAATGGGGAGTCGTTCGATGCCCGCGCGGTCAAGTATACCTTCGAGCGGATGCGGGACAGGAGCCTCCGCGCCCGGACCACGGTGCCGAACCGCATCGCCCTCGACAAGGTGGAGGAGGTGGACGCGCACACCGTCCGGATTCACACCAAGACCCCGATCGCCATCGTCCCGGCCTGGCTGGTCAACGCATTCATCCTCCCTCCCAAGTACTATTCCTCCACGCCTCCCAAGGAGGTCCTCGGCAAGCCGATGGGGACGGGGCCCTACAGGATGACCGAGTGGGTGAAGGACAGCTTCATCCGCATGGAGGCCCATGAGGGATGGTGGGGCGGCAAGCCCCGGATTCGCACCGTCGTGTGGCGGCCCGTGCCGGAGGCCTCGGCCCGGGTGGCGGAGCTCGAATCCGGGGGAGCCGATCTCATCACCGCCATCAGCGCCGACCAGGCGAACCTCATCGCCCGGCGCAAGGAGGGCTTCCAGACGTTCAGCATCCAGGGCGGCCGCCGGGTCTACATCGGCATCCGGACGGACTGGGACGCCTTCGGCGACGCGCGGGTGCGCCAGGCGATGAACTACGCCGTGAACTTCGAGCTCGTCGCCAAGCAGTTCCTTCTCGGCCACGGCAGCCGGATGGCGACCGTGGTGTGCCCCCCTAACGGGAACCCCCAAGTGAAGCCTTATCCCTACGATCCCGCGAAGGCGAGGGCCCTCCTCGCCGCGGCCGGCCTCAAGGACTCGGACGGCGACGGGATACTGGAGTCGAACGGGCGCCCCCTGCGGCTCAAGCTGGACGTCCCGGTCGCGCGCTATCTTCAGGGAATGGAGATCGCCGAGGCCGCCGCCGCCGATCTGCGGGCCGTCGGCATCCACGTGGAGGTCCAGCCGCTGGAGTGGTCGGTCTTCCTGTCGAACCGCCGGAAGAAGGCCCTCTCGCCCCTTTACCTGCACGGTTTCAGCTCCGCCTTCAACGCGGAGACGGACCTCGGAGCGCTCCGCCCCGCGCTCTTCGCCAACATGACGGGATGGAAGAACGCCGAATTCGTCGAGGGCTTCAACAGGCTGCGGCAGACGTTCGACGAAGAGGAGCGCAAGCGCATCAGCGACCGCCTCCAGGAGCTGGTCCACAAGGAAGCCCCCTGGATCTTCCTGTGGAACCAGTACGACTTCTTCGCCGGAAGCTCCCGCGTCGAGTGGAAGCCCCGCCCCGACGAGCGGATCTACCTCCCGGCCGTCTCCGTGAAGGAAAAGCCGGCCAAATAGGGAGGCCGAGTGGGCGCTTATCTCGTACGAAGGGCCATCCGCGCCGTCCTGGTCGTCGTCGGCGTGAGCTTCATCTCTTTCGCCGTCCTGTTCATGTCGGGGGATCCGACCGACGTCCTGGTGGGGGAGGATTGGACGCGCGAGGAGGTCCGGCGGCTGCGCCATGAAATGGGCCTCGACAAGCCTTGGGTCGTCCAGTATCTGCTCTACGCGAGCCGGGCCGTGCGCGGGAATTTCGGCGAGAGCCTGCGCTACCGGCGCCCCGCCTTCGACCTCATCAAGGAGCGCCTGCCGGCCACCCTGGAGCTGGCCCTCGTCGCCCTCCTTCTCTCCATCGTCCTCGCCCTCCCGGTGGGCGTCCTGAGCGCCGTGAAGCGGGGCTCCGTCTACGACCAGTTCGGCATGCTGTTCGCCCTGGTGGGCCAGGCCATGCCGGTCTTCTGGCTGGGGCTCATGCTCATCCTGATCTTCGGCGTCGATCTGGGATGGCTGCCCGTGAGCGGGCGCGGCACCTTGGCTCATCTCGTGCTGCCGGCGGCGGCGCTCTCGACCTACTCGATCGCGCGCAACACCCGCGTTATCCGAAGCTCCATGCTCGACGTGCTCATGAACGACTACATCACCACCGCCCGTGCCAAGGGCTTGGCCGAATGGACGGTCATCCACCTGCACGGGCTCCGGAACGCCATGATCCCGGTCGTGACCATCATCGGGCTCGAGTTCGGCCACCTGCTGGGCGGCGCCGTGATTGTCGAGACGATCTTCGCCTGGCCGGGCATCGGCCGGCTCATGATCCAGGCCGTCTACGCCAAGGATTTTCCGCTCGTGCAGGCGTCCGTCACCATCACGGCGCTCATCTTCGTCTCCCTGAACTTCATCGTGGACCTCCTCTACTCCGTCCTCGACCCCCGCGTCCGGCTGGCATGAGCCGCACCGCCTACTACTGGGACGAGGCCTCGCTCCGGCACGACACCGGCGACTTCATCGAGGGCATCCCGCGCGCGGAGGTCCTCCGCCCGGAGGCCCTCGCGGGGCGGGTCCCGGGGCTGGACCGCCGTCCAGCGCGCCCCCACGGGGCAGAGGAGTGGGTGCTCCGGGTGCACGAGCGCCGCCACCTGGAGCGCGTCCGTCAGGCCTGCGCCCAGGGCCCGGGTCTCGTGGACAACCCGGACACCCCCGTCGGCGGCCCCGGGAGCTTCGCCGCCGCCCTCGCCGCCGTTGACGCCGCCCTGAGCGCCGCCGATGCAGTGGCGGCCGGGGAGGCGGACAACGCCTTCTGCGCCGTCCGGCCGCCCGGCCATCATGCCCTGCCGGACTACTCGATGGGCTTCTGCCTCTTCGCCACCATCTCCATCGCGGCGCGCTACCTCCAGGAGCGGCACGGCCTGCGCCGCCTCGCCATCGTGGACTGGGACGTCCACCACGGGAACGGCACCCAGGCCGTCTTCTGGCGCGATCCGGACGTCTTCTTCGCCTCCCTCCATCAATATCCCTTCTATCCCGGCACCGGGGCGGCCCATGAGCGGGGGGAGGGCCCGGGGGAGGGGACCATCCTGAACATTCCCCTTCCGGCGGGGACGCCGGAGGAGGTTTTTCTCGCCCGGTTCGAGGCGGAGGTCCTCCCCGCCGTGGAGAACCACGCCCCGGAGGCCATCCTGATCTCGGCCGGCTTCGACGCCCACCGCTCGGACCCCCTAGGGGGCCTCCGCATGACCGAGGCCGGCTTCGCCCGGATGACCCGGCAGATCAAGGCGCTCGCCGCGAGGCGCTGTGCCGGGCGCCTCGTGAGCCTCCTGGAGGGTGGCTACAACCTCGGCGCCCTCCAGGCCTCCGCGGCGGCCCACCTGCAAGCGCTGGCCGAATAACCTTTAGTTACTTCTCCTTTTTCTATGTTTTACATTTGAATTTATTGCTGTTCCATATTCATCTCAAAATTTAGTTGACTGACTAACTAAGAGGTATATATTGAGTGTCAGGAGGAAGAGGCATGACAACTGGCACAGCGGTGGCGGAGAAACGGGGCACGCGGGAGAAGGTCATCCTGGCGGCGGCGGATCTCATCTACCGGCAGGGTTTCACCGGCACCTCGCTAGACATGGTGGCCGTGAAAGCGGGGGTGAACCGCGGGAGCCTGTACTATTTCTTCCGCTCCAAGAAGAACCTCGGCTCGGCCGTCATCGGGCACTATGAGCGCCTCCTTCACGAGAATTTCCTGGAGCCCGCCCTGGGGGGGGAGGGCACCGGGCGGGAGAAGCTGGCCCGGCTGGCCGATCTCTACTCTCATCTGCCCCTCTCGGACCGCCCCTGCTGCGGCTGCCCCATCGGGAACCTCTCGCTCGAACTGAGCGGCCTGGACGAGGAGCTGCGGCTGCACCTGAAGGAGGTTTGGACGGGGGTGTTCGCCCGGGTGGCCGAGGCCGTCCGCCAAGCCCAGGAAGAGGGGGAGCTGGATCCGGGCGCGGACGCGATCGGCCTGGCCCGCGCCTTCTTCGCGCAGATCCAGGGGGCGCACCTTTTCGCCCGCACATCATTGGACGAGGACGCCTTGCGGGGGGACTGCCGCCAGGCGCTGGACGCGCTGCCGTGGACGGGGGCGAGGAAGCGGTCATGACGCAAGAAATTCCCGCGTACGGCCTGTGGTTCCTCGTCCTGGTCAACTCAGCCATCTTCATCCTCTTCGCGCTGAGCTTCGTGCGCCCCAGATCGGCCCGCGATTGGCGTTCCTTCGGCGCCTTCTCCGGCTTCCTGCTGGCGCTCTTCACCGAGATGTACGGCTTTCCGCTCACGGTTTATTTGCTTTCCGGCTGGCTCGGCACGCGCTACCCGGAGGTGGATCTCCTCTCCCACAACGCGGGGCACCTCTGGTCCACCCTGCTGGGCGAGGAGGGAGATCCGCATTTCAGCCCCTTGCATCTCCTGAGCGGCCTGCTGATCGGGGGCGGGTTCATCCTCATCGGCTCGGCCTGGAAGGTGCTGCACGAGGCCCAGAGGACCCGGCGGCTGGCGGCGGCCGGTCTCTACTCCCGTGTCCGCCATCCGCAGTATCTGGGCTTCATCCTCATCATGCTGGGCTTCTTGCTCCAATGGCCCACGCTGCCGACGGTTCTGATGTTCCCCCTCTTGGCCTTCATGTACGTTCGGCTGGCCCGGCGCGAGGAAATGGAGGCGCTGGAGGAATTCGGCGACGAATACGCCCGCTATGCGAAGGAAGTTCCTCCATTCATGCCTCATTTCCCGCTAAGACCGCGCGGGGAGGCCCTGTGAATATTCCACGCGATTCGCGTGAGGGAAGGAGAACATCCAAATGGTGACAGTGAAGAAAATGGCAACCCTTCAGACGCTGGACCTCCCCGTCGAGGGCATGACCTGCGCCTCGTGCGCGGCCCGCATCGAGAAGGCGCTCAACGGCTTCGAGGGCGTCGAGCGGGCCTCCGTGAACCTCGCCACCGGGCGGGCCCGGGTGGACTATGACACCGGGAAACTCAGCCCCGCCCGCATCGCCGGCCGCATCGAGGAGACGGGCTACGGCGTCCCCGAGGCCCGGGTGGAGCTCGCCATCGGGGGAATGACCTGCGCCTCGTGCGCGGCCCGGATCGAGAAGGCCCTGAACGGGATGGAGGGCGTGACCTCGGCCTCGGTGAACCTGGCGAGCGAGCGGGCCCAGGTGCGCTACAAGCCGGGCTCCGCCTCGGTCGAGGACCTCATCCGCCGGGTGGAGGAGACGGGCTACACCGCCCGCGAGGCCGCCGGCCAGGACGAGGACGCGGAGGAGGCCGGGCGGGCCCGCAAGGCCCGCAAGGACCTCTGGATACTTGGGGGCGCGATCGCTTTCTCCCTGCCCCTCCTGTTCCAGATGGTGGGCATGTTCACGGGAGGATTGCACGGGGAGATGCCCCGGTGGTGGCAGTTCGCCCTCGCCACCCCCGTCCAGTTCATCGCGGGCTGGCGCTTCTACCGGGGCGCCTGGCACGTTCTCAAGAACGGCGGCGCCAACATGGACGTGCTGGTGGCCCTGGGCACGAGCGCCGCCTACTTTCACAGCGCCGCCGTGACGGCGCTGGGGCTCCACGGCCAGCACGTGTATTTCGAGGCCGCGGCCGTCATCGTCACCCTGATCCTCCTCGGGAAGGTGCTGGAGGCCGGCGCCATGATCCGCACCTCCGCGGCCATCCGGAAGCTCATGGGCCTCCAGGCCCGGACCGCCCGGGTCATCCGCGGCGGCGAGGAGCGCGAGGTCCCGGTCGAGCAGGTGCAGGTGGGGGACATCGTGCTGGCCCGGCCCGGCGAGAAGTTCGCCGTGGACGGGGAGATCATCGACGGCCGCACGGCGGTGGACGAATCCATGCTCACCGGGGAGAGCCTGCCCGTCGAGAAGGGCCCGGGCGATCCCGTCATCGGGGCCACCCTCAACAAGAACGGAGCGGTGCGCTACCGCGCCTCGAAGGTGGGCAAGGACACCGCCCTGGCCCAGATCATCCGCCTCGTGCGGGAGGCCCAGGGCTCCAAGGCCCCCATCCAGCGCCTCGCGGACAAGATCTCGGGCGTCTTCGTCCCCATCGTGCTGATGGTCGCGGCGGCGACGTTCGCCCTCACGTACTACTTCGCGGGCTTCACCCCCGCCCTGGTGAGCGCGGTGGCGGTGCTGGTCATCGCCTGCCCGTGCGCCCTGGGCCTCGCGACGCCCACCGCCATCATGGTGGGGACGGGGAAGGGGGCCGAGACGGGCATCCTCATCAAGAACGGCGAGGCCCTGGAGACCGCCCACAAGCTTCAGGCCATCATCCTGGACAAGACGGGCACCCTGACCCGCGGCAAGCCCGAGGTGACGGACATCGTCCCCTTCGACGGCATCGGAGAGAAGGACCTCCTCGCCCTCGCGGCGAGCGCCGAGCAGGGCTCGGAGCATCCGCTCGGGGAGGCCATCCTCGCGCGCGGGAAGGCGGAGGGGGTGCAGCTCCTCCCGGCCTCGGACTTCACCGCCGTGCCCGGCCACGGGCTGGAAGCGAGGGTCGGGGGACGGATGGTGCGCCTGGGGAACCTCAAGCTCATGGCGCGGCACGGCTTCTCCCTGGACGGGCACATGAGCGCCGCGGAGAGGCTGGAGGGCGAGGGGAAGACGGTCATGTTCCTCGCCGACGAGAGGCGCGTCCTCGGGGCGGTGGCGGTGGCCGACACCTTGAAGGAGAGCTCCCCGGCCGCCGTGCGGGCGCTCGAGGAGATGGGGATTGAGGTCTGGATGCTGACCGGGGACAACCGCCGCACGGCCGAGGCCATCGCGGCCCAGGCGGGCATCACCCGGGTGATGGCCGAGGTGCTCCCCGAGGAGAAGGCGGCCAAGGTCCAGGAGCTCAAGCGGGGCGGCAAGGTCACGGGCATGGTGGGGGACGGCATCAACGACGCCCCCGCCCTCGCCGCGGCCGACGTGGGCTTCGCCATCGGCACGGGCACCGACGTGGCCATGGAGGCCTCGGACGTGACCCTGATGCGCGGGGACCTGATGGGGGTGGCGGACGCCGTCCGCCTCTCCCGGGCCACCCTGCGGAAGATCCGCCAGAACCTCTTCTGGGCCTTCGTCTACAACGTGCTGGGCATCCCGCTGGCGGCGCTGGGCTTCCTCAGCCCGGTCATCGCCGGGGCGGCGATGGCCCTGAGCTCGGTCTCGGTGGTTTCGAACGCGCTCCTGCTCCGGCGCTGGCGGCCGGAGAGGTAGGGGGGAAATTACCGAGGGGCGGAATGTCTGTAGGGGCGTATGGCAATACGCCCCCACTGGCGGCGGGACAGGAAGCTCCTGTGGGAGGGGTCGCGGGATGGCCGGCGGAGGACTCACGCGGAGAAGGGTGCTGGATTTCCTCCTGGGGGGCGGGGCCGTCGCCATGTTGGGGAGCATGCTGTACCCGGTCTTCCGGTATCTGCTCCCCGCCAGGCCCGCCGCCGTCGAGACGGGCAACGTCCGCGCGGCCGGCGCGGCGGAGCTGAAGCCCAACGCCGCCAAGATCTTCCGCTTCGGGGGCGAGCCCGCGATCCTGGTCCGGACGCCCCAGGGGGAATACCGGGCGTTCAGCGCCATCTGCACCCACCTGTCCTGCACGGTGCAGTACCGGGCGGACCTGGAGCACATCTGGTGCGCCTGCCACAACGGGCACTTCGACCTCTTCGGCCGGAACATCGGGGGCCCGCCGCCCCGCCCCCTGGAGGCCTATTCGGCGGCGGTCCGGGGCGAGGAAGTCCTGGTTTCGAGAAAGGCGTGAAGCCGGGCGGGGGCCGTCCCGCCTGACGAGGAGGATTCGATGGACTGGCTGTGGTTCCTGGCGTTCGCGGGGCTGATGATCGTGATGCACCGGTTCGGGATGGGCTGCTGCGGCGGCCACGCCCACGGAGGCGGTAAGGGCCATGACGCGCACTGCGGGGCGCCGAAGCCGGACGGCGAGGACAAGAAGCCGGCCGCTCAGGCGGTCCCGGAGGAAAAGGCATGAACCGCAGCAGGGGGATTTGGATGCCGGCCGCGTCCGGGGCGATTGCCGCCGGGGCGCTCCTGGGGCTCTTCATCGGGGCCCTCACCCTGGCGAACAAGCTCGAGTACGCGATCGAGGAGTTCGAGCGGCTGAAGTGGTGGTTGGTGGCGCTGGCGGCGGGCTTCGGGACGCAGGTGGCGCTTTACGCGCACATCAAGCTCGCCGCGCGCGCCCAGGCCAAGGGGGGAGCGGAGGTGGCGGCCTCGGGCGGCATCTCGGCGGGGGCCATGCTCGCCTGCTGCTCCCATTACGTGACGAGCATCCTGCCCATCGTGGGCGTCTCGGCCCTCTCGATGTTCCTGACGAAGTACCAGACCTCCTTCCTGGTGCTGGGCATCTTCTCGAACCTCGTGGGGATCACCTACATGCTCTACTTCATGCAGCGCCACGGCCTGCTGCCCCGGTCGATGGGATCGGGCGCGCTCGCGCGGTGCGACATGAAGACGGTGCGGAACGCGGCGCTGGCCGCGGGGGCGGCCGCGGTGGCCGCCTCCTTCTTCTTCCCCGGAAACTGAGTGCCTCCGGGGAAATCGCCATCATATCGATCTTATTCTGGAGGCGGAGCGATGCGGCGGAGATGGATCGGGGTCATCATGGCGGGGCTTATCGCCGCGGGGGGCGGCGCCTGGGCGGCCTCCAAGAAGGATCTGACGCGGAGGGACTCCCGCGCGGCGGTGACCGTGAGCGTCACCTACCTGAACCCGCTGGAGAAGGGTGCGAAGGACACCCTCGACTTCGCGGTGGAGATGAACACCCATTCGGTGGACCTCGACCCCTTGAAGGTGGAGGAGCTCGCCGTCCTGCGCGCCGGGAAGGCGGAGGTGAAGCCCCTGGGCTGGTCCAAGCCCGAGGGCGGCGGCCACCACCGCTCGGGCGTCCTGCGCTTCCCAGCCAAGGACGCCTCGGGCAAGCCGCTGCTGCCGGAGAGGAAAGGCAAGATCGAGCTTCGCATCAAGGGCGTCGGCTCTCCCGGCGAGCGCGTGTTCGCGTGGGAGCTGCCGGTGAAATGACGGGGGAATTTTTCCCCCTGACGCAGATTTCCGCTGGGGCGTTCGATTGAACGTCCCCACAGACAATCATCTCGATGGAGGATAGATCACATGGCAAGCGCGAAGATCATCGTGAAGGGCATGACGTGCGGGGGCTGCCAGGCGGCCGTGCAGCGGGCGCTGGGCTCGGTGGCGGGGGTCTCGAAGGCCCAGGTGGACCTCGCCGGCGGGGTGGCCACGGTGGAGTACGACGAGGGCAAGGCCGGCCTCCCCGAGCTCAAGAAGGCGGTCGAGCGGGCCGGGTTCCAGGCGGCCTGAGCCAGGACGGAGAGAACAGCGGGTTCCCCGCCCCGCCTCAAAGCCCCCCTTTGCCAGGCAACGGCCCGGCGCCGCCGGGCCGCAGGGGGCGGGGAATCCGCTTTTTTCGTCTATCCGAAGGCTTTCCCGTACGCCCGAAGGAGGCGAGATGCCCCGCCTGATCGATGCCCCCGCCGTCGTCGAGGCGGCCGGGACCAAGCCCAAGCGCATCGAGGAGTACGCGGGTCGGGTGCGCACCGGCCACGAGCGGGTGAGCGTGGCCCGCATGGTCTCTCCCCAGGGGTGGGAGGAGCCCGGCCAGCGGCCCGAGTTTGAGGAGATCACCGTCGTCCTCAGGGGGATGCTCCGGGTCGAACACGCGGGCGGGGTCATGGATGTGAAGGCGGGGCAGGCCGTGGTCTGCTCGCCGGGGGAGTGGGTGCGCTACTCGACGCCGGAGCCGGGGGGCGCGGAATATGTCGCCGTGTGCCTGCCCGCGTTTTCGGCGGAGACGGTGCACAGGGACGGGTGAATGGGAAGATAGAAGCAGATTTCTCGCCCCTTCCGATTGCCGAGCGGCCGTTCAAAGGCGCTGCCCGAAAAAATCCTGACCTCGATTTCGGACCTCGGACCGCTCACCCCAACCCACGTGAGGGATGCACTGACGCATGGGCGGGGTTGGTCATGAGCACCCCGAGCCATGCGAGCGAAATGCGAAAGCCTCGGGCTCGGCTGGCGGGCGGGATGGTCCCGGAGAGGGATTTCCATGGCCCGAAAACATGGCGCGAAAAGAGTTCCTGGAGAGCCCGGAACAAAGTGCTTGGGAGGAATGTTAGTTTACCCGGATGCCTACTAAATGCGATGGAGGGAGGAAGTGTCACCGCGTGTGCGTGGTGCGTCACTTCTTCCGTGTGACGCTGGGAAAGCTCTCCAGCGCGGGTTCGGCCGGCAAGTCACGCAACGGCAGGAATTAAAAAGGAGGGGGATGAATGGTCAGGAGAACCCGTCTGATTCTGCTTGGTGCGGCAATTGCGTCATTCCTTTGGGGTGGCTCGGCACAGGCGCAGCAAAGCGCACCGCCTCGAACTCCACCGCAGTTCCCGAACATGACCTTCTTCATCTCAAGCACGAGCGGCCCCGATGGCGCCAATTTCGGCGGCATCGAGGGCGCCGACAGGCATTGCCAGGCGCTGGCGGCAAAGGCGGGCGCGGGCAAGAAAACGTGGCGGGCCTATCTCAGCACGCAGGCGGCCGGCGGAAAGCCGGCGGTCAACGCGCGCGACCGCATCGGCAAGGGCCCGTGGGTGAACACGGAGGGAGTGCAGGTCGCCGCGAACGTCGACGAGCTGCATTCGAACAACAACAAAATCAATGTCGAGATCGGCCGCTCCGAGAACGGCCGGCGCATCCCCGGGCGCCTGTTCGTCGTCAACCAGCACGACGTTCTGACGGGCTCGACGGTGGACGGGCGCGCCTTTCCGCCGGAGAAGGACCTGACCTGCGGCAACTGGACGAAGAACGGGGAAGGAGCCGCCATGGTTGGCCATCACGACCGCATGGGCCTTCGCGATGACGCCCCGTCGAAGTCGTGGAACTCCTCGCATCCTTCGCGCGGTTGCGGCCTCGCGGCGCTTAAGAGTTCGGGCGGGGCGGGCCTGCTGTACTGCTTCGCCGCGAACTGAGGGCGGTACGCACGGACATGCGGGGCAGGCTGTGGTCCTCGCCCCGGGAGGATAAAGAAGAAGCAGATTCTTCGCGCCTCCGGCGCTCAGAATGACGGCATGGGCAAACGCATTCGGCCGTCATTCTGAGCGAAGCGAAGAATCCGCTTCTGGCTTAAAACGTAGGGGCGACCGGCCGGCCGCCCCTACGGATTTTCCATCTGCTGCGAGTTTCTTCCCTACCTCGGCTGGCCGTCCTTGAACTCCCGCTCCAGGAACTCGCCCAGGGTGCACTGCAAGAAGCCGTTGAGGCGCCCGACGGGGTGGAGCTTCTTCATGTCGATGTACTTGCCGGTCATGACGGCCGGGTCCACGTGGAAGTAGACCACCTCCCCGATGAGGAGGGGGTGCTTGTTGGGGCCCAGGTAGATGACCTGGTGGGTCTTGCACTCGAAGTGAATGGGCGCCTCCTTGACGCGCGGCGCCTTGATCTTGACCGAGGGGATGGGGGTGAGGCCCGTCACCTCGAACTCGCTGACGCCGTCCGGGTAGCCGTTGGCGGAGTCCACCATCCGCTCCCAGGTGTCCTCGGTCACCACGTTGAAGCAGAACTCCCCCATCTCCTCGGCGTTCACCAGGGTGTGCTTCTTCCGCCCGTCCGGATGGCGGGCGATGGTCAGGGAGATCATCGGGGGCGCCACGCACACCACCGTGAAGAAGCTGAAGGGGGCGAGGTTCGTCACCCCCTCCCGGCTCACCGTCGAGGCCCAGCCGATGGGCCGGGGCACCACCGACCCCGTGAGGAGGCGGTAGACCTCCCGCCGCTCGATCTTCGAGGGGTCGAACTCCAGGTATTCCCGAGCCGGCGTCTCCACGCGCGTCCCGTCCATCTCAGTCCACCAGCCCGACGGCGGCCAGGTCGCGCTTGAGCTCCTCGCGCTCGGCGGGCTTGAGGGGGATCATCGGGGGGCGCGAGGGCCCGCCGTGCATCCCCATGAGGTCCATCCAGGTCTTGAGCGCCGGGATGGAGAAGGCGCCCCGGCTCCAGGGGCCCCAGATCCACTTCTCTTGCACCCGGCGGGCGTCGTTCATGGCCTCGCGCGCCGTCCAGGCCTCCTCGAGGTTCCCCTCGTCGATGAGCCGGGTGTAGCGGTCCATGCCAAGGTTGCCCTTTCGCTGCATGAGGAAGGGGTCGGGGCCGCTCATGAAGGTCTGCTGCTTGTTGTAGGCGCGGTTGAAGAACCAGTGGCTCTCCATCGGGTTGCTCACCACGATGTCCCGGCCCACGGCCTCGCGGACCTCGTCGCAGTGGTTCATGGGGGCCGCGTTCTTGATGCAGCAGATGCTCTCGTTCTCGTCCACGATCTGCCTCACCAGCTCGGGGGACATGAGGTAGCCCGAGGAGCCGAAGTTGAAGAGCGAGACGCCCAGCTCGGTGTTGTCGCAGACATACTTGAAAAACGCCCGCACGCGCTCCGGGATGCCGCCCGTGCCGAGGTAGGGGTTCCCCACGATGGCGTAGGTGCAGCCGGCCTCGGCCGCCGCGTCGATGAGCTCGACGCACTCCTTGGCCGAGGTGTGGCCGGTGTGGGCGATGATGGGCACCTCCCCCGCCTCGTCCGCCGCGATGGCCTGGCCCCGCAGGCGCTCCTCCTTCGTGAGGCACCAGAATTCGCCGATGAGCCCCCCGACGAAGAAGCCCTTGATCTTCAGGTTGTCGATGTAGTGCCGGATGTCGGCCCGGAAGGCCCCCTCGTCGATGCGGTCGTTCTTGTCGAAGGGGTAGGGGATGGCCGCCCAGATCCCCTTCATGTTCTCCTTGCAGTAGGCGCGGGCCTGGGACTTCTTGTAGCGGGGCATGGGAATTCCTCTCGTGGTGTGGTTTAGCCGAATGAAAATGCCGATTCCGTAGGGGCGAGGCATGCCTCGCCCCTACAAAAGGAATTTCACCTCCTGAACTCTATCACCATCCCATCTCCCCATCCAGCGGGATGAGGGGGAAGGCCTTGAGCTTCACGGCCTCGTTCGTGCCGAAGCCGTGGAGGTAGCTCAGGACGTCGCGCCAGCACTTCTCGGGGGTGGGGCGGTCGGCGAAGTGGACGGCGCCCGCCTCCTCCCAGAGCTCCATCGCCATGCGGCAGACCTTGATGGCCGCCTCCGAGGCGAAGACCTTGGACATGAGCCGGCGCTTGGAGTCGTCCGTGGGCTTTCCCCCGTGCCAGGCGGCCGCATGGAGGACGGTGCGGCCCGCCTCGATGAGCATGTACATCTCGGAGATCGCCATCTGCGCCCACTGGTGCCGGGCGGTGCCGCGCTCGCGCACGGCGCGCCGGGCGAGGTCGAAGGCCAGCCGGGCCGGGCCCATGACCGGGATGAGGGCCCCGCTCACCATGCGGCGGAAGATGTCGAGCCCCTGGTTCCACTCGCCCAGGAGGTCCTCCTCCGGGACGCGGCAGCCGCTCAGCACGAGCTCCCCGTTCTGGAGGAGGCGCCGCCCGAGCTTGCTGTGGGCCTCCCCGATGGTGAAGCCGGGCGCGCCCCGGGGGACGACGAAGCCGGTCAGCCCCTGGCTCATGGGCTTCCCGGGGTCGGTGCGGGCGAAGATGAAGTAGAACTTCGCCAGCCCCCCGTTCGAGATGAAGTGTTTCGTACCATTGAGTATGTAGGAATTCCCATCTTTCTTCGCCGTCATGCGGGGCCCGGCGCCGGGGGCCTCGTAGAGGAGGAAAGAGTCGGTGCCGCTCTGGGGCTCGGTGATGGCGATGGCCAGGAGCGCCCGGGGGTCGGTCAGGAAGCCCGCCAGGTGGCGCGCGCGCTGCGTCTCGGTCGTCTCCTCGCAGATGAGCTGGGTGAACTTGTAGGTCTGGTCCATCGAGACCGCCACGCCCAGATCGCCGTAGGCCAGCTCCTCGGTCACGATGGACTGCTGGAGGTGGTTCGCCCCGTAGCCCCCGAAGCGCCGCGGCACCGTCAGGGTGCGCAGCCCCAGGGCGTCCAGCTTGTCGATGAGGGGCCAGGGGAAGGCCTCGTTCGGGGGCGAGTTCCGGTCGCGCTCCGCCGCGATGGGGAGGATCTCCTCCCGGGCGAAGGCGCGCGCCGTCCGCTGCAGCGCCAGGTCCTCGGGGGCGAGGGTGAGGTCCATGGGGATACTAGTCCTCAGAAGATTCGTCACCTACATGCACGAAGAACGGAATTTTGATCGAGTCCAGGGAAGGAGGATCTACGACTTCTATTTCCTTATGTTCTTTGTCTTCGAAATTTCGTTCAATCAGTACGGTCATGCACGCCTGCATGAAATATCCAAAATACGAGGAACAATTGTTGAGATCATCGAAAAACTTATTGACCGCCGCCTCTCTACCTCCTCCGTAAATTCGGTCGACCAATGTTTCCATCATCACGACCTCGGATAGATAGTAGAGGCAATTTCCATTTCGTTCTCCCAGCAGAATTGCAAGCTCAT
Source organism: Candidatus Tectomicrobia bacterium (assembly GCA_016192135.1). Taxonomy (NCBI): domain Bacteria; kingdom Pseudomonadati; phylum Candidatus Tectimicrobiota; species Candidatus Tectimicrobiota bacterium. The sequence continues at coordinate 97,299 of JACPUR010000024.1, forward strand.
CTGTCTCAGGAAGACTTTCAAAAGATTTCTTTATCTCGGGAATGTCATAGTGAAATGTCAATTTATTGCGCACCGTACAGAAATGATTATTCTGCCCAAAATAGCGCTTAAGTTCGGTCAGGGCATCTTTGCCATACTGTGGCATGTCAGCAAATAAAGATCCTTCGAATAGTTTATCGTTAAATATCAGCAGCCCGACCTTATTCCATGCTTCAAATAGCTTTGAGACTAACACCTTCGCAATCAGCAAAGACTGGGTGACGACAGCCCAGCTTTCTTCTTGGGTTTTCTCTGTCTCGCCGGCGGGAATGCACATCAGCAAGAGTTTTTGGAGAATTATGTTTTCATTCGCAATGTGTCCCAGAAGAAACAACAAATTTCTGTCTTTCTCGGGCATCTTTGCCAAATCGTCTTTTGTAAATTCAATTTTATGTATCTTCATATGTCCCACGGCCCCTTAGTGCAAATACCTCCCCCCGTTCACGGCGACGGTCTGGCCGGTGAAATAGGCGCCCTCGGGGGAGCAGAGGAAGAGCACCCAGCCCACCATGTCCGAAACCTGGGCGATGCGGCCGACGAGGGTGCTCTTGCCGATCTGGGCGCGCTGCGCCTCGTTGCGCACGGCGACCACGCGCTCGGTGGCGGTGGTGCCGGGGGCGATGGCGTTCGCGGTGACGCCGTACGGGCCGAGCTCGACGGCCAGGACGCGGGTCAGGGAGTGGATGCCGGCCTTGGCGGCCGAGTAGGGGGGCGAGGAGAGGGCGCCCGGGAAGATGGAGAGGCCGGCCATCGAGCCGATGTTCACGATGCGGCCGTAGTTCTGCTTCTTGAAGTAGGGGATGACGAACTTGCAGGTGAGGAAGATGCTCTTGAGGTTCAGGTCGACGACCTTGTCCCACTCCTCCTCGGAGGTCTCCTCGACGGTGAGCTGCTGCCAGAAGCCCCCGGCGCTGTTCACGAGGATGTCGATGCGCCCGGCCTCGCCCCCGGCCTTGTCGATGGCGGCCTTCACTTTCTTCGAGTCCATCACGTCGCAGGCGAGGAAGGCGGCCTTGCCCCCCTTCTCCCGGATGCCCTGGGCCACGGCCTCGCCCAGCTTCTCGTCCAGGTCCACGACGTAGACGCGCGCCCCCGCCTCGGCGAACGCCTCGGCCGAGCCCCGGCCGATGCCCTTGGCGGCGCCCGAGACGACGGCCACTTGCCCGGAGAAATCGAACTTGGTCTTGCCCACCGGGGTGTCTCCTATGATGGAAGAAGGCGCTCCCGCCGGGCCGGGGCCGCCGGGGCCCCGTCCTTCCCGCGGGAGAGAAAGGAGACGGAAAGATACCACCGCCCCGCCCCCGATTGACAAGCCGGGCGGAGTCTCCGCGCGGAGACGCGGTGAGGGCGCGAGGGGAAGGGCCGGAAGGGAAGGGGAAAGCCGCTTAGCGGGAGCCTTCGATGAAGGCCGCCACGGTGTCCACGATCCCGTTGTCCCAGAGGGTCCAGGCGGTGACCATGACGACAAGCAGGAGAGCGAAAAGGAGGAAGTACTCGATGACCCCGCGCTTCGCGCCGCGTGTTAGCTGGGTGGGCTTGGATTCGCCGCTCGCCATGGAAAGAAGCATGCCTCAGGCCGGGTCGAAGGGCGGCGTCCCGAATGCCCTGAAAGTATATCGGGCCTGGGGCCGGGAATGCAACCCCAAGGTTGACGGCGCGTCCCATGCCGTTTTGGTGTAGGATCGGCGGCGGCCCCGGGGGGCAGGGGGCGCATGCGCGCCGGCGGGAGGACGCGATGTTCGTGGCTCGGCACAATTTCGGACTGGTGGAGTCGATCAAGCCGGAGGCGATCGGCTCGCCGGGCAAGCGGATCTTCCGCATCCTGGTGGACGCCCCCACGGCCTCGGCCGCCACCCTCTGGGTGGAGAAGGAGCAGGTGTACGGCCTCTCGATGGCCATGAAGCGGATGCTGGAGGCCCCCGCCGCCGGGGAGCCGGAGGAGGGCCAGGAGGCGAATTTCCCCCAGCTCGCCGACTCGTCCATCCTGCGGGGGGGCGACTCCCAGGTGCTCGAGTTCAAGGTGGGGCGCCTGGGCCTGGCCTTCGGGCCGGGCGAGGAGCACATCACGGTCTTCTTCCACGACGAGCGCGACGAGCCGGAGGACGAGGACGACGAGGCGGACGAGGAGTCCCCGGAGGCACAGGAGGCCGCCGTCCCGGCGCCCACGCTTCAGCTCTGCGTGAAGCGGAAGCAGGCGGAGGCCTTCATCCGGGAGAGCCTGGAGGTGACTTCCTCAGGCCGCGGGACGGACGCCATCTCCCGCCATGCGATGGTGGCTTCCGGGAAGGTGGACCCGAACCGGAACGGCCACTTCCGCCACTAGGCGGGAGGCGCCGCGCCCCGCTCACGATCTTCGCCGCCCGCTGAGGTGGTCGCGTTGAACCCGAAGGCGCACCGCAGCCGCGCGTCCGGCTCCGCTCCCGGGCCGCACGCCGAGGTCCGCTTCACCTTCGAGGAGGCGGAGCGGCTCCTCCTGGACGCCGAGGTGGAAAAGAGCGAGCTCATCCCGCAGGGGTCCAACTACACCTTTGCGCTCCACCTCAAGGCGAGGAAGACGGCCTTCTACGCCGTCTACAAGCCCGCGAGCGGGGAGCGGCCCCTGTGGGACTTCCCGTTCGGCACCCTCCACCGCCGGGAGCGCAGCGCCTTCCTGGTGTGCCGCTTCCTGGGCTGGGACTTCATCCCCCCGACCGTCATCCGCGACGGCCCCCAGGGCGAGGGCTCGGTGCAGCTCTACATCCCCCCGGTGGGCAACTCCAACTACTTCACCCTCAAGGAGGAGAGCCGGCCCGAGCTGCCGCTCCTCGCGGCCTTCGACCTCATCGTGAACAACACCGACCGCAAGGGCGGCCATTGCTTCAAGGGCCAGGACGGCCGCGTCTGGGCCATCGACCACGGCCTGACCTTCCATCCCGATCCCAAGCTCCGCACCGTGATCTGGGACTACGCCGGCCTCTGCCTGGGCGGCCAGCCGCTGGGAGACCTCACGCGCCTGGCCGAGGCCCTCGAGGACGGGCAGGGCCCCCTCCGGCGGGAGCTGGACGCGCTTCTCGATCCGGAGGAGGTGAAAGTCTTCAAGCGCCGCGTGCGCGGATTCCTCAAGAACCCCAAGCTCCCGTCCCCCCAGGAATACCGGAGCGTGCCTTGGCCCCTGATCTGAGGCCCATCCGTCCAAGGAGAGGTAGACCCGAATGAAGAGTCTCCGTTTCGCCCCCTGGTTGCGCGCCCTCCTCGCGCCGGCCCTCCTGGCGGCCTCGCTGGCGGGCTGCGGGAGCCTTCTCGCGGGCCCGCCGCCGTCGGCCTCGGTGGTCGCGGGCCAGGACGCCGCCGACTACGAGATGGCCGCCACCGAGCACACCGCCCGCTCCTACGCCCGTTACCTCGAGCGGCACCCGAAGGGCGCCTTCGTCCGCCAGGCGCGGCACTGGGCCGAGCGGCTGGCCTACTTCGACGCCGTCTCCTCGCGCGACCCGGCCGTGCTCCAGAACTTCCTCAGGCGCTTTCCCCAGAGCGGCCACGCCGACACGGCGGAGGCGAGCCTCCAGCGGGCCGAGTACGAGAAGGTGAAGGCGCGGGACGCCATCGAGAGCTACCGCGCCTTCGTCGCCCGCTACAACAAGCAGCGCAGCGAGTGGACCGCCGCCGCCACCCAGCGGCTCGAGCGCCTCCTCCTCGACAAGGCGAAGGAGGAGCGCAAGGAGATCGGGCTCTCCCGCTACATCCACGACAACCCCGGCAGCCCCTACCTCGACGAGGCCCGCGAGGCCCTGCGCCGGCTCGCCTTCGAGCGCGTCATGCAGTCCAAGGACGAGAGGGATTGGATCGATTTCGTCCGCGGTCACCCCGGCACGCCCGAGGCCCAGGAGGTCGCCGGCCACATGGAGGAGGAGGCGCTGCGCGGGGCCGAGCGCTCCGGGCGCGTGGCCGCGTTCGAGCGGTTCCTCGAGCGATACCCCAACTCCCACTACCGGGGGCGCGCCCGGACCGCCATCCTCCTCATCCAGCGCGGGCGGGACCGGCAGGCGCCGGGCCTCGTGAAAATCCTGAACGCCGAGATCGAGGTGCATACCCCGCCCAAGTGCTCGGGCTGCAGGCCCGTCCTGCGGGTCCACGGCACCCTCCACAACACCGACCCCGACTTCTCCTACGACCTCACCCTGGAGGCCCAGGTGGACGACCGCGGCCGCAAGTGCTGCCTCACCCGCCACCAGGAGAAAGCCGTGAGGCCGGGCGAGCGCCGTCCGTTCGTCTTCCAGGTACCCGACCGGGCGGCCCCGGCCTCGGGCCGCCCGCCCGACTTCGAGGTCCGGGTGGCACAGGGCCGCTCGTACAAGGACAAGGCCGCCGGCGCGCGCGTGGCCATCCCGGGGCTGGGCACCGGCGAGAAGGCTCCGCCCGCCGACACCTTCCGGCCGGAGAAGGTGCCGCCGCTGAGATAAAAAAGGGGGGCGCCCCGGAGGGCACCCCCCTTTTCAACGGCGGATTGGAAGGCGGGGGAGCTACTGCTTCTGCTGGCGCTCCTTGCGCTCCTTCTCGACCCTCTCCTTCAGGGCCTGGGCCCGCTCCTTGATCTCCTGCATCGTGTCCCGGTCCTGCTGGGTCGGTCCCCCCGTTTGCTTGTCGGAGCCGATCTCCTTCGTCTCCTTCTCCTTGGGCGCGACCTCCTTCACCTTCGTCTCCTTCACCTTCTTCTCCGCGGCCCAGGCCGGAGCCCCGGCCAGCATCACCGCGAGCGCCGCCCCTAGCACCATCCCCGTCACCCTGCCGAAGCGAATCATCCCTCTTCCCTCCCCATGAGACGAAGCCGCCCGCAAACTCCGCACGAACGGGCGGAAGCAAGGCCAAGCGAGAGTGTATTATAGAATGGGGCGAACGGCTCCGCCCGCCGGCACCTTCCGGCCGGAGAAGGTGCCGCCGCCGAGGTGAGAGGGGGAAATTCCCCCGGGAACCCTGGAAGCCGTCATCCTACAGACGCGATCGAAATTCCGTAGGGGCGACCGGCCGGGCGCCCCTACGTAAGACAGGCTCCGCGAAAAATTTGCTTCAGCGCCTGTCTTCACCGGATGTCCCTCTGAGAATCGAGCCTGTTAGGATCTTTGCGTGCCGCCTTTCCCGGGCTTGCGCCGCCGGAGGAAAGGAGATGCCCAGCCTCATGCGGGCGGCCGGGGGAGCGGCGCTGGCCGCGGCCCTCCTCTCGGGGGCGGCCGAGGCGGCGGTGTACCGCTCCGAAGTCCGGCCCGCCCCGGGTTCCCAGACCCAAGGCGTCCTTTCGCTCCAGGTCGCCGGCACCGTCCTCACCGTCTCGGGCAAGCTGGAGCGGGTGCCGCCCGGCCCGGTTTACGGCCTGCTCATCTCCCGGAAATGCGGCGAATTCGAGGACGGCTCGAGCTTTCTTCTCGCCAGCCTGCTCGAATCCGGAGGGGATCGGGCCCTCTCCGTCCATGAGAGCCTCTCCCTCGATTTCCGCCTCTCGTCCGCCGTCGAAAAACTGGAAGACATGATGATCAGCCTGTTCCGCCAGTCGCACGTCGTCACGATGAAGGCGGCGTATCCGCGGCCGGTCACCCACATCGCCTGCGGCGCCATCGAGCTCTGGAGTCCTTGAGCGGATGCAGGGAAACACCTGCAAGGCGGCCCTCGCCCCCCGGCGATCCTTTTCCAGGCGCCGCCTGAATCGGGGGGGCGGGAAAATAGTTCACGCGCAAGTCATGCTTCAGACGCCGCATGTACGCCGACAGGGAGCGAAACTCGCCGTTTCTTTCGGCCGAAGCGGTTGCGCGGAGGCTTATTTTAATAAACAGAAGGTTGATGTTCGCGGAAGCGGATCGGACGGAGCGCTTCCGCCATGAGCCCGCTCCAGTCCCCCGGCCTCTTCCCCTTTCCCTCCGGCCGGGCGAATCAGCCGCCGCGCCGCCTGCCTCGGATCATCGTTCGGAGCCGCCTGACCGGTGAGTGAATGGCCGGGAATGGGAGATGTGTGCAATGCGGTCGAATCCTTTTTCGGAATCCGTGAAGCGCAACTTCCGCTATCTGATGGACGAGTACGGCTTCCGGGTGACGTCGGAAGGCTACTCCCCCCGGACCATGGGCAACTCCGCCCTGGTGCTCGAGTCGGCCCGGGTGGGCGTGGAGATCGTGCTCGACCGGGGGCGCGTCATCATCGCCCTGGGCCCCCGCGCCCAGCCCAAGGGCACCTGGTACGAGTTCACCGAGGCCGTGCGCCACTTCGCCCCCGAGATCGGCGAGGACTATTTCCGCCCCCATGACGATCCGGATCAGCGCGCGCGCGTGGAAGCCCAGGTGGCCCGCCTCGCGGGGCTGATGCGCTGCTATTGCGGCCCGATGCTGCGGGGCGATTTCTCGATGTGGGAAAGGACCAGGAAATCCACCGCCGCGGCGTGGTCCGGCTGAAACCGGGCCGGGCCCGGGCGCCTCCCAGGCGTCCATCGCCCGGGCGCCGCGCGTTTCCTCCCGGGGCGGCTCCGCCTCCCAAATGCGCGCGCCTGCGCGAGCCGCCGCTCCCGTTAGGCACGCCCGCCGCTCACCCGCACCCGGCCCCGCCGCTCAAGCCGCTTCACGCAGGACGGGGCGGACGGTTTCCCCTGCCGAAGCCTCCGCCCGGCCGCCTCCCAGAAAGCGAGTGCGCCCCCCTGGCGCGCCGGAGAAATTCCTCCGCCGTGCTGGGCGCCGGGCGTCCCCATTGGGAGATTTCATGGCATGCCTGTTTTCCACGTCTACGTCATGACGAACGAGGCCCGCCAGCTCTTCATCGGCGCCACGAGCAACCTCGCGCAGCGCGTGTACGAGCACAAGAACGGCCTCGTCTCCGCCTACTGCACGCGGCACGGCATCGCGCGGCTGGTCTATTTCGAGGAGGCCCGGAGCCCCCAGGCCGCCGTCGAGCGCGAGCAGCAGATCAAGAGCTGGCTGAGGAAGCGCAAGGTCGAGCTCATCGAGTCCATCAACCCCACCTGGCACGACCTCGCCCAGGGCTGGATGGACGCCGGTTCCAAGCCGGACGTCCCCGAACCCGCCCCGTAGCGGCGGCGCCCCCCGCGGCGGGAGGGAAAAATGGCCTTCAAGAACCCGGCCCCGGCCCGGAGAGCCCATTCGCTGCTGGAGGAGTTCAAGCGCTTCGCCTTCAAGGGCAACGTCATCGACCTGGCCGTCGCCGTCATCATCGGCGCGGCCTTCACCAAGATCACCGATTCCCTGGTCAAGCACGTCCTCATGCCCCTCGCCGGGGTCCTCCTTCCCGCCCAGCGGGGCTACCTGGCCTGGAAGCTCAATGTCGCGGGCCAGGAGATCCCCTACGGCCTCTTCATCGGCGAAGCGCTGAACTTCCTCATCGTCTCACTCGCCCTCTTCCTCTTCATCGTCAAGTTCCTCGGCTGGCTCGCCCGCTCCCGCACGGAGGAGGCCGCTCCCCCGCCCGCCCTGACCAAGGACCAGGAATTGCTCGCCGAGATCCGGGATTTGCTGAAACGGGGCACGGGGCAGTCGTAGAGGCCGCAAAGCCGGGAATGGAGGCGGAGGCGCGGCGGCCCGGACCCTGAGGATTGCCATAATCCCAATGATTCCATAACGGTTTCACCCGCGAGTGTCCGAATTTAGTGTCCGAATTTGCAGCGGGCTCGCCTCGTCATTCCGAGGGAGCCCCGCCAAATTAGGACACCACCCCGCAAGCCCCTCAGATTCGAAGGTCATGGAATATTTGCGGACCCAATAACCTTTTTGGATAGAATTGAAGGGTTATTGGGGAAATATCGGCCGAACCCAGGGGAATGTGGGGACATATATCGGATTATTGGAGGCAAAAATGCGACAACTGCTGGACAAGCACTTCTCCCTTCCCGCATCCGAACTCCTCCGCCAGGTGAGAGATGCGCGCGGGCGCACGCTGGAGCTGGCCGCGGACCTCGACGATGCGCAGTTCACCGTTCCGCTCCTTGAGATCGTGAACCCCTTCCTCTGGGAGCTCGGACACACCGCTTTTTTCTATGACGTGTTCCTTTTGCGGGTTCTGGACCGCGCGGAACCCATCATGGAGGGAGGGGATGACTTCTACAATTCGTTCACGGTGGACCACGACGATCGCTGGTCCTTGCCTCTCCCCTCCAGGGATGAAACGCTGGGTTACATGCGCCGGACACTGGAGTTGACCCTGGGCCGCCTGAATTCGCATGAGCCCAGCGCCGAGGAAACCTATTTGTATCTCAACGCCGTTCATCATGAGGACATGCATGGCGAGGCGTTCACATACATGCGCCAGACCTTGGATTACCCCGAGCCGCAAATCGCGATCGCCCGCGCCGGCTCCCTCCCCGAAGAAGTGGGCGGGGGACCATTGCCCGGGGACGTGGAGGTGCCGGGAGCCGCGTTTCAACTCGGGGCCACGCCCGACCTCCCCTTTGTGTTCGACAATGAGAAATGGGCGCATCCCGTGGAGGTTTCCCCGTTCAAAATCGCCCGCGCGCCGGTCACGAACGCGGAGTTCGCGGAGTTCGTGGAAAGCGGCGGATATTTTCGGCGCGAATGGTGGGGCCGCCAGGGCTGGGTCTGGCGGGCCAAGGCCGGGGCGCAGCATCCCATCCATTGGAGGCGCGAGGGGACGGGATGGCTGCGGCGGCATTTCGACCGGATGGTGCCCCTCGAGGAACATGCCCCCGCCGTCCACGTGAACTGGTACGAGGCGGAGGCGTATTGCAATTGGGCGGGCAGGCGGCTTCCGACGGAGGCGGAATGGGAGATGGCCGCCAGCGCGGTGCCCGCAAGGGATGGGATTGAAAAAGGCAAGCGAAGGTATCCGTGGGGAGACGCGCTCCCTTCCCCCGGCCACGCCAATCTGGACTCGCGCCGCCTGGGGTGCGCCGATGTCGGCGCCTTTCCTTTGGGAGACAGCGCCTTCGGATGCCGCCAGATGGTGGGGAACGTCTGGGAGTGGACCGCTTCCCCCTTCTATCCGTTCCCCGGCTATCTCGTGGATTTTCCCTACCGGGAATATTCGGCCCCCTGGTTCGGGTACCGGAAAGTATTGAAGGGAGGGGCCTGGGCCACCCGCTACCGCCTGGCGAACAACCAGTACCGCAATTTTTTCCAGCCCTACCGCAACGACATCTTCGCGGGGTTCCGCACGTGCGCCCG